>DASXUA010000465.1:0-8557 GCA_036505095.1 Phycisphaerae bacterium | reverse complement strand
CAAGGGCTACAGCGCTCAGCACGTGCGCGATTGGCTCCGCGGGCAAGGGATCCGAGCGGTCATCCCGCACAAGGATAACGAAACGGCCCGCCACGACCGCCGCGTGAAATTCGATCGTGTGGCTTACCGCGGCCGGGCGGTCGTCGAGCAGAGCGTCGGCTGGCTGAAGGAGTACCGCCGCATCGGCACGCGATTCGAAAAACTGGCCGTCAACTTTCATGGAATGCTACAGTTGGCCATGATTCGCCGGTATCTTCGACTACTGTTTTGAGACAGAGCCTAATCCCGTTTCCCGGGCCGCAGGTCGGTGATCCTCTTGATCGCCGCCGGGTCATTCGGCAGCAGGTCCAGCGGTACGACGCGCGGGACGACCTCGGCCCAGAGCGGCTCTTTGGCGAAGACTTCGCGAAAGATGCGCAGCGATTCATCCTCTTTGCCGACTTTGAACAGCGTCACGGCCTGCCAGAATTTGAGTTCGACTACGTCGGGCGCCAGCTCGGCCGCCTTCGCGTACGCCGTCAGCGCTTCGTCGAACTTCTGCGCGGCGACGAAGTCATCGCCCTCATCGGTCAGCCGATAGGCCCGTTGCAAGCGCACGAGGCGCTTCAACTCCTCCACAGGCCGCGGATGATCCTCGACGCGCAGGTCGAAAATCCGGCCCTTGCACGAACGATCCTGCTTCTCGCCGGAGACGACCAGAATGGCCGCCGACTGCTGTCCGCGGATGTCGCCGCCGGCCGCCTGCGCCCCCTCGAGCGCCGCGAGCAATCGATCCGCCAGATCGCCCGGCGCGCTTTCAAACGCCTTCTTCATCGCGGGCCAGACGCTGTCATTGAGCATCAGATTGGCTTGGACGCTGAAGTTCTCGCCCGTCAGATGTCCGGCGGCCGCAATGCATTTGGCACCAGTGTGCGTGGCGACGTTGCCTTTGGCGTCGATCATCGCCACTTGCCGCACTTCGCGGTGATCGTCGTTTTCGAGCAGCGCCGCCAGCGCCTGCGTGGCCGTCAGACCCTGACGCATGAGCGCCAGCCCATCTGGCCCGTAGTCCACCTTCGCCAGCGATTGCGTGGCCACCGCGCCGACGCCCGCCTCCGCCCAGGGCACGATCGGGCCAACCGAGAAGTAGTGCGACTGCACCGCGACGCCCAACTGCCCCGTCTGCGGATCGCGCGCCACGATCGAGTAGGTGTGCACCGGAGTGCGAGAGTCAGATTGGACCTGCGCCGCTGAAATGGAATACGCCATCACAACAATCCCGCCGATCGCCGCGCGCTCAAAAAGAGACATAGCCTGCTCCTTGGATGGACCGGCCGTCCGCCCTTCACCGGCGCATTCTCCCCAGTCGCGCAAGGTGGTCAAATCTATTCCGGTGTGTGGATATCGACGTGATTCGGCTTGCGCTCCATCAGCAGATCGAGCACGTCGTCGTCGCCCAACGCTGCGGAGGGCTCCGCGGGTTTGGCGACGGCCGTCGGCGGCGCGACGGCTTCGGCCGCACTGACGCTGCTGCCCATTTTCAGCCGGAAATCCTCGATCCCCAGCACGTCGCCCGAGCGCAGCCGCGCAAACTGCACGGGCTGGTCGTTGAGCAGCAGACCATTTTTGCTCAGTGCATCACAGACGGTCATGCACTCCAGATACTTGAAGAACAGTGCGTGCACGCGCGACACCTCGCGGTCCGGCAGCACCGCATCGCACGTCGGGCGGCGGCCTACGACAAAGACCGGGCGCGTCAGCTTGTAGAACTTGCCGTTGTCGATGCGCTCGAAGCCGACGATTTCCGGTCCGGCTTCCTCGGCCTGCGCTGCGGACCCCGGTTGAAGCGGCGCGGAGGCGATGTCCACCCGCAGTTCCCAGCCCGCGATGCGGATCGCGTCGCCGTTGGTGAGCCGTTCGCAGACGGCCTTCAACTCGTTATGGAAAGTGGCTTCCTTGCCGGTCAGATCGCGCACGTAGACCTCGTGCCCGGTGTGCACGATGACGGCGTGCAGCGGATAAACCTGTGGATGGTTCAAGGCAATCTTGCAACCCGGCCGCTTGCCGATGAACGTGACGGGTCGAGAAACTTCAACGTGCCCGCCGGCGCCGCTGCCCGAGACGATGCTTAACCGCACGCGCGGCGCACTGGGCGGCAGGGTCGGGATCGACATGACTTTCAAAGTTTAGCGCCGGCACGCGACGAAGTCTAACGCCGCCAAGGCCCAGCTATTCGCCCGCCGGCCGGCCGCCTTTGCGCGGGTCGCATACGCCTACCATACGCCCAGCGTGAATCTGAATCGCCTGCACGTCGCCGGTCCGATATTTCGGCGAAAGGTGCTGGCCGCGGGATTGCAAGCCTGCGGCGATCTGCTCGGCGGGCTTGGCGTCGAAGTTGACTTCATCGGGCCGCCATTGATGGTGTACGCGCGGTCCGGCGACGGCGTCCACTAACGGGGCGTCACCATCCAGCACCGCCAGCATCACGTTCAACACGGAGCTGATGATGCGCGGGCCGCCTGAGGCCCCGATCAGCAGCACCGGCTCGCCGTTCTTCAGAACGATGGTCGGCGCCATGCTCGATAGCGGCCGCTTATGCGCGGCCACGCGGTTGCGATCGGACTGGATCAGACCGAACGTATTCTGCGCGCCGGGCACCGTCGTGAAATCGTCCATCTCGCTGTTGAGCATCAACCCCCATTCATCAATCGCCGTCAGCGAACCGAATTCCGTGTTGATGGTCTCGGTGCTCACGACGCAGTTGCCCCAGCGATCCACGACGCAGAAATGGGACGTACCCCCATCATCGGGGAGTTGCCGCGCGCCATAGGAATCGGGCTCGGCCACGTGCTCCGGCACGATGCGCCGCCGCAACTCTTGCGCATAAGTCTTGCTGCTCAGCAGTTTCAGCGGAACCGGTCCGAAATCTTCGTCTCCCAGCCAGCGCGCCCGATCGGCGAAGGCATGCTTGAGCGCCTCGATGAGCAGATGCAGCGCCTGCGGCCGATCGCTGGCCAGCAGGCCGTGCAGATCGAAGCCCTCCAGAATGTTGAGCGTCTCGGCGATGCAGATGCCGCCCGAGCTCGGCGGCGGCATGAGGATCAGCTCATAGCCGCGGTAGGTCGCGCGCAGCGGTTGACGGACCCTGACGCGATACTCCGCCAGATCGCGGCGCGTCAGCAGCCCGCCATGCGCCTGCATCTGCGCTTCGATGGCCGCGGCCACCGGCCCATCATAGAAGCCGGCCGCGCCTTCGGACGCGATCCGCTCAAGCAGGCGCGCCAGTTCGGGTTGTACCAGGCGGTCGCCGACCTGCGGCAAGTCGCCAGCGCGCAGATGCACGCGCCATACGTACCCGCAAGCCTCTTTCAGGTCGGGATGTTTTCGATACTTCTCGGCGACTTCCTTGACCGCGCTGACGTAATAGCGATCGACGGCGAATCCCTCGCGCGCCAGGCGAGTCGCCGGCGCCATGACGGCCTGCAAATCCAACGTGCCGTACCGCCGCAGCGCGTCAATGCGGCCGGCCACCAATCCCGCCGTGGCCACCGCGCGCCAGCCGATTTCGCTGGCCGGCAAATCGTCCGGGCCCGCGCCGCCACCGAGGTACATATCAGGCGTGGCCGCAGCCGGCGCCGTTTCGCGAAAATCCGATACCACCCATGAACGATCATGGGCGACGTATCCGATCATGAATCCGCCGCCGCCCAGACCCGTGCTCTCGGGCCGCGTGACCGCCAGCGCAAACGACACGGCCGCGGCCGCATCGAAGGCATTCCCGCCGGCGCGCAGGATTTCCAGCCCGGCCCGCGAAGCCTCGTACGAGTCGGCGGCCACCATCATCCGCCGGCCCTCCGCTACCCACGCTGGCGATTCCGCGCGCGCACAGGCGGCGAATGCCGACGCGATACATGCAACTCTCGTTACGATCGCGCGAACACTGTTCATAATCGCTTAATTTGCCGCATGGGCTCCGCCACGGCAATAATCATGCACATGACAGACCCGCGACGTCATTTGATCCTGGGAACGGCCGGCCACATCGATCACGGCAAAACCTCGCTCGTCAAGGCCCTCACCGGCACTGACACCGATCGGCTGCCGGAAGAGCAGCGCCGCGGCATGACGATCGAATTGGGCTTCGCCGAACTCGATCTGGGGGACGTGCGCTTCGGAGTGGTTGACGTTCCGGGCCATGAGAAGTTCGTCCGCACGATGGTCGCCGGCGCGACCGGTATCGACGCCGCGCTGATTGTCGTCGCTGCTGATGACTCCGTCATGCCACAAACGGTCGAGCATGTCGAAATTCTTGAGCTGCTCGGCGTGCAGCGCGCTGTGGTCGCTCTAACGAAATCTGATGTCGTGGAGCCCGAGATGCTGGCGCTGGTGGCCGACGAGGTGCGCGGGCTGCTCTCGGCCACAGCCATGCGCGAAGCTGAAATCCTGCCGGTCTCGTCAGTGACCGGCGCGGGCATCAATGAACTGAAAGCCGCACTGCGGCGCAGCGCGCTGCTGATCGAGCAGCGCTCGCAGGCCGGGCCGTTCCGCATGGCGATCGATCGCGTCTTCACGATTCAGGGACGCGGCACGGTGGTCACCGGCTCAGTCCTGTCGGGCCGAGTCGCAACGGGCGATACGCTCGCGCTGCACCCCATTCAGCGCACGTGCCGCGTGCGCGACGTGCAATCCCACGGCCGCGGGGAGGATCGCCTGCTGGCCGGACAACGGGCCGCGCTCAACCTGATCGGCATCGACCGCGAGGCCGTCCAGCGCGGCTTCGAGCTGGCGACGCCCGGATATCTCACGCCCAGCCGGATCATCGAAGCCCACCTTACGCTGTTTCCGGCAAACGCGCAGCGGCCGGCAGCAGGCGACAGCGGCCCCAAGCCGCTTCGCCATCAGCAGCGGGTCCGAGTCGGCATGGGCTCCGCCGAGCACATCGCCAAGCTCGTATTGCTGGAAGTTGCAGCGGTGCCGGTTGCAGACGGTGCGGCGGGAGCGTCGGCCGATGCGCGCCCGACAATCCATGCACAACTGCGCTTCGCCGCGCCGCTTACGGCCGTCCACGGGCAGCGATTTATCATTCGCGATGAAACCGCCGTGCGCACCTTGGGCGGCGGCGTGGTCCTGCGACCCGTCGCGCGCCGTTCTCGAAGCACCAGCAAACATTCCCCCGCGGATGGCGCGCCCTCCCTGGATCGACGCGGCCTGGAGATTCTGCACACGGGTTCCCACGTCGAGCGCGTCGAGGAGGTCTGGCGTTACGCCGGCTTCGAGCCGCTCACGGACCTTCACATCGCCGCCCGCGCGGGGGTCGATCCGCAGCGCGTTCCGGAATTGATCGCCGCATTGCAAGCTGCCGAGCGGCTGGTGTCGTTCGGTGAAGATTCGTCGGCCGCCAGCACCGGAACGGGCCACCGCGTGACGCGCTCGACCTGGCAGGCGATCGTCGACCGCGCCCTCCGTCAACTCGGCAAATATCACGCCGCGCACCCCGAGCAACCCGGCTGTCCAATCGATACGCTGACCGGCTGGATTGATCGCAAAACCACGGCCGGCGTGGGCAAGCTGATGTTCGAACGGCTGACAGCCAGCGGGCACCTGCGCGTGCTGGGCCGCCATGCAGCTTTACCGGCTTTCGCTCCGGCCCTTTCCCCGCAGGATGAGAAGTGCTACGCCGCCATGCTGGCCGAATTCCGCGAGGCCGGCTTCAAGCCGCCGCGTCTCACCGAACTGAAAGTCACGCGCCAGGCGACGCTGCAGCGCATCACGCGACTCGCCAAGCTGGCCATCGCCAGCGGCGAGCTGGTGCAGATCAGTGCCGAGTCCTACCTGCACGCCGATGTCGAGCGCCAACTCCGCGAGATCGTAGCGCGGCTGATCGCTGAAGGTCGCGAGGTCACCGTGGCCGAGGTCCGCCAGGCCACCGACTCCAGTCGCAAGTTCGTCGTCCCCTTCTTAGAATACCTGGACCGGGTCGGTTTCACGCGCCGCGTTGGCGACGCACGCGTGCGCGCAACGTGAGTGTAGCGTCGCCCCTTGTGGGCGGCGCCGCGAGCTGATGAACGTGGAGCGAAACCTGCGAACGTGGGGCCGAAGCAAGTCGGTCCGCTTGCGTGGATTCGATTACCGCACGCATGCTCCCTATCACGTTACCACACGAGCGCGAGACGGAACTGCCCCGTTCTGGAACGCGGCTCTGGCGACGATGGCATGCCGGCAAATCCGGTTGACGCGCGATGCCCTGAAGTTCTACGTGGGCGCGTTCTGTCTGATGCCAGATCACCTCCACTTACTCGTTTCGCCCGACCGCAGCGGATTGCCGCTTGGCGAAATGATGGGCCGCTACAAAGGGCATACAACGAACGCAAGTTGGCAGCTCGGTTGGAACGGCAAGCTCTGGAAGCCCCGATTCCATGATCGCATTGTGCGAGTTTCTGAAGGGATAGCGCCTGTGGCCAAGTACATCTATGAGAACCCGGAACGCAAGGGCATAGATTCGTCATGGCCGTAGCGGTGGATTGATCCGATGTTGGTCGGGCGGTGATCGCCCGTCGTAAGCGCGATGGGTCGCCACGAGAGCGTTGGGGCCGGTGTTCGAACGCAGATGTTGTACATCGGCGGGCCTGAGGCGCGGCCCACAAGGGGCGACGGTACATTGACGCCTGACATGAATTCGCCCGAAACGCAATCCGATCTCCGCGACCGCCTGCGTGCGTTGCCTGCGGTCAACGAACTGCTGAACAACGACGAAGTGCGCTCGTGGATCAGCGCCGCGTCGCGCACGCTGGTAGTGTCGTCCATCCAGGACGCCATCCAGCGCACGCGCCGCCAGATCCTTGCGGGTAATTGCGTCTCGACCGATCCGGCTGACATCCTGCTCCTGGCCGAAGAAATCCTGGCGTCCGGCACGACCCCTGCGCTGCGCCGCGTCATCAACGCCACGGGCATCGTTCTGCACACCGGTTTAGGCCGCGCTCCGCTGGCGGATGCCGTCGTTGAGGCTATCGTCGAGGTAGCCGCCGGCTACTCGAACCTCGAACTGAACCTGGAAACCGGTGAGCGCGGCCGCCGCACCGATCACGTCCGCGGGCTGCTGTGCCGGCTGCTGGGCTGTGAGTCGGCCACCGTGGTCAATAACAATGCGGCGGCCACTTACCTGATCCTGCGGACTTTGGCCGAAGGTCGCGAGGTGGTCGTCTCGCGCGGCGAATTGGTCGAAATCGGCGGATCCTTCCGCCTGCCCGACATCATGAGCGCCAGCGGCGCCATCCTGCGTGAGGTCGGCACCACCAATCGCACGCGCATCGGCGATTATGCCAGCGCCATCAACGAGCGCACCGCGATCCTGCTGCACGTGCACGCCAGCAATTATCGCATCGTCGGCTTCACGGAAGCGCCAGCGCTGGCGGAACTGGCGGAGTTGGCACATCGCAAGAACCTGATCTGCGTGCACGATCTGGGCAGCGGCGCACTTTTCGATTTCGCGGCCGCCGGCCTGCCGCCCGAGCCCGACGCGCGCCGCTCGCTGCAGATCGGTGCCGACCTGGTCTGCTTCTCGGGCGACAAGCTTTTGGGGGGTCCGCAGGCCGGCATCATCGCCGGCCGCCACGAGCTGATTGAGCGCATCGAGCGCAGCCCGCTGATGCGCACCTACCGCGTCGACAAGCTCACCTTTGCCGCCCTGGATGCCACGCTGCGCCTCTACCTCGATACCGAAGACGCTATCCGCCAGGTCCCCGCGCTGGCGATGCTGTCCAGCGACACCGACGAGTTGGCCGCCCGTGCCCATCAGTTGCGTGAGCAGCTCACCCGCGCCGCACCCGGCGAGAACTTCATCGTCTGTTCCGACGTGTCCTACGCGGGCGGCGGCGCGCTGCCGGCGCAGGAGCTGCCCACCGTGATCGTCCAGTGGCGCCCCGCGGCCGGTTCCGCCGAAGCCGTCGCCGCTGCTTTGCGGCGCGCGGAGACGCCCGTGATTGCCCGCATTCGCGACGAATCGCTATGTTTCGATCTGCGTACCGTTAAACCGGATGACTTCGAAGACCTGGTCGCGGCCGTGGTCGACGTTGCCGGCGACGAGACTGAATGAGCGGTTAATCCGGGCCCGCACCCGCCCGTTGCTCCGCCGCGCTGGCCCGCACTTCGCGATCCGCGTTGGCCCGCGAACGCACCAGCGCGGCCCGCCCGGCGACGAGCGTGTTGCGCTTAATCGCGTCCTGCAACTTCGCCGTGCTCGCCAGCGTTTCGCGGTTGGTCTGGAAGAACTCGCGCACCGCATACCAGCCCTGCAAGTTGATCACGCGCGACCCGCGCGGCGCAAACAGGCCGTCGTGGACGACGACCGTCAGCAGGCCGTGATCATCAAACGGACCGGTGTCGTTCGTATTGTCTCCGATGCCGATCAGCAGATTAGGCCAGCGATGGCGCAGGTCGGCGATGAGCTTGTGCTTGAAAGCGGCCTGCCAGATGACGTCATTCGAACCGGTCGACGCCAGCACCGGCCCGGGCGGGAACTGGTGCTCCGCAATCCATTCGCGGGTTTTGTCCAACAGGGTCCGCGGGCGCGCCGTGTAAT
>DASXUA010000464.1:0-3463 GCA_036505095.1 Phycisphaerae bacterium | reverse complement strand
ATCGCCGCCCGGCAGGAAGGCTGCGAATACGTCGTGTTCTGCGGCGTGCATTTCATGGCCGAGTCGGCCGACATTCTGACGGGTGAGTCGGTCAAAGTGATCCTGCCCGACCTGTCGGCCGGCTGCAGCATGGCCGACATGGCTGCGCTCGACGATCTGGAAGATGCCTGGGACTTCCTGACCCGGCACGCCGGCGCGCGCATCATCCCGATCACCTATGTCAACAGTGCGGCGAACATCAAGGCCTTCTGCGGCGAGCACGGCGGGGCCTGCTGCACCAGCAGCAACGCCCGGCTGATTCTGGAATGGGCCTTGTCGGAAGGTGAGAAGGCCATCTTCCTGCCCGACCTGCACCTCGGCCGCAACACGGCGTACGCCATGGGGCATCCGCTGGACTCGATGGTGGTGTACGATCCGCGCAAGCCGAATGGCGGTCTGACCCCGCAGCAAGTGGCGGATGCGACGTTCTTCCTGTGGAAAGGCCATTGCAGTGTACACGGGTTGTTCACCGCGGCCCAATGCGACGAAATCCGCCGGCTCGATCCCGAGTACAAGATTCTCGTTCACCCCGAATGCCCGTGGGAAGTCGTGCAAAAGGCCGATCTGTCCGGCAGCACCGAGTACATCATCAAGACCGTCCGCGAGTCGCCGCCCGGCAGCAAGTGGGCCATCGGCACCGAAATCCACCTGGTCAATCGCCTGGCGCAACAGCATCCGGATAAATCGGTGCGTTCCCTGGCCGGCATCCAGTGCCTGTGCACCACGATGTACCGCATCGACCTTAAGCATCTCTGCTGGGCACTGGACGAGCTGGCGGCCGGTCGCGTTGTAAATGAGATTCGCGTTCCGGAGGAGACGCGGCGCTGGGCGCTGGTAGCGCTCGAACGCATGCTCGAAAATGTCAGCGCGCAGCCCATTTCGGCGAAATAGTCGCAGGAGCGGCCATGAGCACCGCAGAAATCATGAGGGAATTGGAACTGCTGCCCGAGGTTTTTCTTGACGAGGTGTTCGACTTCGTGCAGTTTCTTAAGACAAGGGCTGCGCATCAGCGCCTGGAGACAGCGCTCGCCAGCGAGCCCGTGCTGGCCAAGGACTGGCTCCGTCCGGAGGAGGATGCCGCGTGGGAGGACTTGTGAAGGGCGACGTGATCGTGTTGCCATTTCCGTTCTCTGACCTGACTCAGGCGAAGCGCCGACCGGCTCTGGTCGTGGCGACACTAGCCGGTGACGACGTCATCCTCTGTCAGATCACAAGTCAGGCGGTGCAAGATGACTACGCGATTCCGCTGGCTGCCACGGATTTTCAGACTGGTAGGCTCAAACACTCGAGCAACATCCGGCCCAACCGGTTGTTCACGGCCGATCAGCGGATCATCCTCTATCGCGTGGGTGGTCTGTTGCTTCGTAAGCTGACGGAAGTGAAGCAGGCGATCATTCGGATTATCGAGCAGCCGTAGCGCACGTGATTCGGCCGCTCAGGAGTTGCATATGCCGAAGCGCTTGGACCAAAGTTTCGCATTGAGCGCGATCAACGTTTTCATGGCGCTACTCTACGTGGCCGTCTTCATCGCGCTGCCAGACGAGGGAATCCCTCGCTGGCTGGGGGTGCTATCAATCTTCCTTGGCGGCACTGCCGCAGGGATGCATGCGCAGATCGTTGCGTCGCGTTTGCCCGCTATTGCAGAATCAGATAACACCCGCAAACCGGCAAAGGTTTCAGTCGGCGCGCCGCGCCGCGGACTCTGACGCGCGCTTATTCCGGCGCGCCGGGACTCTGAATCAACGGCAGGCGGATCGTGAATTTCGCACCGGCGCGCGGCCCGGCCTCCACTTCGATCGAGCCGGCGTGCTCGGTAATCACACGCTGGGTGGTCGAGAGGCCCAGGCCGGTTCCCGCCGGCTTGGTCGAAAAGAACGGGCGGAAGATCTTATCGCGGTTCGCGGCCGGAATGCCGATGCCTGTGTCCGTGACTTCGATCACGGCCCGGCCATCGGCGCTGGATGTGCTGATCAACAGGTCCCCTCCATTGGGCATGGCCTCCTGAGCATTGATGAGCAGGTTGAGCAGCGCCTGCTCCATTAACCGCACGTCGAGCTCGCACAGCAGCGGCTCGGGATGAAACTGAGTCCGCACGTCGATGCCGGCATTCACCGCCTGTGGGCCGAAAAACTCGATCAGCCGTTGCACGACTTCATTCATATCAACGCGCGTGGTCTGCAGCTTGTAGGGGCCGATGAGCCGCAGGAAATCGTCGAAGATGCTTTGCAGCCGGTCGGCCTGCTGGCGGATGGCGTCGATTTTCGTCAGCCCACGCCGCCGCGTGTCCGCGTCCAACTCGTGCGCATTGCGGAACTCCTCGGCCAGCAGCTCCAGATTCAGCACCATGGTCGAGAGCGGATTGCGCAGCTCATGCGCCAGCCCGCCGGCCAACTCCGACACTTCCATCACCTGGCGCTGCGAGCGCTGTGCTCGGACGCGGTAGCGCCCGCGGATGACTAGATACCAGCCCACGGACGCGAGCGCAGCGCCCAGCGCGAACGCAGCAATTCCGATGGACAGCGGCATACGCGCGGAGCATCGGGTCTGCGCGGCCACGCGTCAACCGTGCCGTGCCTCTCCCGCGCCGCATCGCAACCGCAAAGACTCAGAACCGCCAAGAACGCCAAGAGCGCCAAGCGAGGAGCGTGGCCAATGTAGCATCTTGGCGTTCTTGGCGTTCTTGGCGGTTTAACCTTGGGCTCAGCACGCCCGTGCCAGCTCCGCGCCGGCCGACTTTGGCTACCCCAGTGCGGCGATCACATCATACGGATCAGCCGACACCACCGGCGTGCCGTACAGCTCCATGCCGCCGATATCGACGGTGCCGGAACCGGTCGGACCGCGATCCACGACGCGCGCGACGATGGGGAATCCAGCCCAGCGCGCCTCGGCGACGCGTGGCGGGTAGACAATCCCCACGTTGAAGCAGGTCACACCGCAGCGCTCCACAAATGTTCGGAGTACGTGCGCCAGCGCGGTGCTCAACTCGCGGGTGCCCGGCGTTCCCACGATAACGACTTCGCGCTCTTTGATGGGAGTCAAATGTGCCAGCACCTGACAATCGCCGCTGCAGCGGGTCAAGCCCAGGCATTCGTGCGCCGCCACGAAATCCGCGAAATAGCGCTCCATCCCGCCGCCCGACACGCTCCGTTCGACGGCCACCCACTGCGCGTAGGCACTTGCCGCCTGGCGCCAGCGTTCGGCCTGCGCCTGGTGCAGTCCGGCGGACAGAATCACCTGCAAATGTCCATGAAGCTGAGAGGCGGCTGCTTTTTCCAGGCAGTTCCATGACAGAAACGGGAAGACCGCCTCCGGGTGAGCCTGCTGCGTGCGCGCGAACCATTGCTCGGCGACATGCAGAAAATCGACCACGTCCGCCGCGTCAAATCGCAACGGGTCATGCTCGTTGAAGATGATCAGCCCG
>DASXUA010000463.1:0-5071 GCA_036505095.1 Phycisphaerae bacterium | reverse complement strand
ATCGTCGAGAGATTGACGATCTTGCCGCCCTTCCGCTGCCTGAAGATGGGCAAAGCCTGGCGACAGCACAGGATTGTTCCCTTGAGGCTCACCTCCAGCTCAGCTAGATAGTCGGCCCACTGAAGCTCCTCCGTCGACTTGGGCTGCGCATCGCGAACCGCGTTGTTCACGAGAATCTCGAGTCCGCCGAACTGCTGCGTGACTTGCTCAAATAGGCGGCGAACCTGCGCTTCATCGGCCACGTCGCAGCCAATCGCGACGGCGGTCCCGCCAGACGAGTTGATATCCGCCGCGACCTCTTCGGCGTCGGCCTGACCTCTGAAGTAATTGATTGCGACTTTGCATCCGTGCATCGCGAGCAGCTTGGCGGTCGTGGCGCCGATTCCGCGGCTTGAGCCGGTAACCAGCGCGACCTTGTCTCGCAGACCAAGGTCCAGGTGTTGCTGACGAATCTGCGCACATGTCACGAGCGCTCGTGGCGGGGGACTGACCAGCGAAGTGATCTTGCCGGACGCGACCGTCGTATCTTCGCGCTTGATCGAGACATTCAGGCTGAGTGATTCGGTGGCCGGGCTCAGCTTCTCGACCCGCGCGTGCAGCGTGCAGGGAACCGAGAAATCCAACGGCTGCTCAAAACCAAGCTGAAAGCTCACGAAGGTCGCGTATCGGCCCGGCAGGCGCATGCCCACCATCGTCGAGAGCAGCAGCGCCGCGAGCGTGCTGGGTCCGGCCGAGCGCTCTTCGAGCTTGAGGATTTCCCGTTCGTACCATTGCGCCTGGCCGGCCGTGATCTTGAACGAGAACGCCTGCGCTCGTCCGCTCAGTTCATCCATCGTCAGCAAGTTTTCATCCAACGGCGTCAGCAGGACGCAATGACCGGCGTCGGCGCTGCGGATCGCGGCGGCATCGACCAACCGAAGCACGCCTGTGGACTTGATCAAGACCTCGCCGGTGCGGACGTTGTGCCAGCTTGCCTCGTAGCGCCGCAGCGCTCCTTCAGTGGTCATCTGGACGTCGATCTGGATGCGGTCGCCGACAAACGCCGGCTTGAGGAACTGCGTCTCAGTCTCTTTCAAATCCAGACGCTGGCCTGGATGCTCGCGACCCACCAGCAACAGGTGGCTGAAAGGCAGCATTCCGTGCACCACGCGCCGCCGGAACCGGAATCGCCGGGCGAATTGTTCATCCGTGTGCTGCGCATTACGGTCGCCCGTGAACTCGACAAAACGGTCGACCATCTCCTGCGTGATTTCAAACGTGCTCTGCATGGCTGGCGGAACGGAAGCGTCGTTTACACCACGTCATTATCCGCAAGCGTGATGAACCAGTTGCGCGATTCGAACGCATCCGCGGCGCGAGGACTACTCTCGCCCTCATGGACCTGTACCAGGAACGGGAACTTTCGCGGTGCTTTTTCCGCCGGGAATGTGTAAAACCCCGCGCGCCGAAACGCCGCCCGCCACAGCGCATCGCGATTGTCGGCCGCCAGGATCAGCGCCGGCGTTGTGGTGCAGGCGTCCCGCCTGCATTCGTGCGAGCATAGCCGCGCCGCTGCCTCGACCAGCAGATCCGTAAGCACTTGCGCACCCGCCTCGTTGTTGCTCACAAACCAGTCGGCGATCGCGCCGGCCTCGGTAGCCAAGCCACGCTGCCGGTCGTGAAACGCCTGCAGCGTATAGACCAGCGTGCCCACGAGCCGCTCGCCTTCGAGCGCGCCGAGCAGGTGATACATCGCGAACGGATTGCTCTCGAAGCGCCAGCGGTAGTAGGCCGCGTCGCGCACCCGCGCGATCGGCCAGCCATCGGCGGCCGACCGCCAGAGCTCATCCAGCCGCGCGTCATTCCAGGCCAGCGACACTACGCGCACAAACCGTGCGCTCCGCGGCGCCGGATACAGGACGCCAAACGCCGCCCGCGCCAAACCGCCCGCCAGCCAGGAAAGTGCCCGGGCTCCCGGCCACTTGAGCGCGACCAGTCGCCGAAAGGCGAGCGGCCGAACGCGAAAACGCAGGTCATCAACTTGCTTGAAGCCCAGATGGTTGACGAATCCGGCCAAGCTGCGCGCATTCGGAAACACGCAGGACAACAGCAGGCCGCGTTGCCGGCACTCGTCGTGTACTCGTTCGGCCAGCGCCAAAAAGAGCGTCTGTAAGCGTCCCGCGCGCCGCAACACGACGGTCGCGTAGTCTGGATTCATCAGCAACCCGAACGATACGCTGCCGAGCACATCGCGTCCGTGCATCCGCAGCGGCACCGGAAGCACCGAGTACGTTCCGGCCAGAGTATCGCCGTCGAGCGCCAACCAGGAGATCGGATCGCCGGCGGGCGTCGGACCGAAACGCCATCCAAAGAACTCAGCATTGACCCAATGTTCGTCGCCGTAGAAGCGCCGGTTCAGCGCGAGCAGCGCCGGAAGGTCGGCGGGCCCGGCCGGCCGCAGTGTGATGCGCTCGGCCGTCGATGCGCAATTCAGGCTGGCAGCGGTAGCGGTCGACACGTCTGCTCCGATTGCACCCGCCGGGCCAGCTCGCCGTACGTCAGGAACCGCACGTGCCGGCACAGCCACTGCACCTTGGGCACGATGCTCCGCCGCCGCAGGTTCCATTTGGCATTCAGAGCGAAGCGCTTCGCGGCCGGCATGCGCAGATGCTCGGGAAACGAACGGGCGACATCGAGCGGCTGCGGATCGAACTCGTAAGGATGCAGGTAGAACGTCAGCCAGCGCTGCTGAGCGCGCAGCGCGTCGATCGCGGTCCGCATAAACCACTGCGGCATGAGCCGCAGATAGCCGCCGCCGGCAATGGGCAGGTGCCGCCGGCCGACCTGCCAGCTCACCAGCGGAATCTCAACGATGCTTTGACCTGCGGGCAGCGCGTAGCGGCGCGGCATCGGGTCGAACCCGGCAATGCCGTAGCGCCGCAGCCGCATGGGAAAGATGCTGGAATCGTAAACGATGCCCAGCTCAGCCAGCACTTCGAGCGCCCAGAGATTGTCACGAACGATGGAAAAGACCGGCGCGCGATACCCCAGGACCGGCGCCTGGATGATATCCTGCAGGAGCTTGAGGCTTTCGCCGACGTCGGCCGCGAATTCGGCGCGCGTCTGCGTGCTGGCCTTGCGGTGCTGGCTGCCGTGCGAGGCGATCTCGTGTCCTGCCTGGTGAATGTGCCGGATGATATCCGGCCGCCGCGACGCGAGCATCCCCAGGCTGAAGAACGTGCCGCTTATGCCATGCTCAGCAAGTAGTTTGAGAATGACATCTATCTGCCGATCCAGATCCGCCGAGCACTCGGGCAGGTATCCCGTCGCATCACGACAAGTGAGCTGTGAAAAGTCTTCCAGATCAATCGAAAAAACGCCGTCCGCGCTGGCGCTGGTGGAAGTCGTGGGCGTTGGACGGATCAGTATGGGCGAAGCGGTCATGCGCAAGCGGCTTGGCGCGGCCGCATGAACGGGGATTTGCGCATGCTTCGGCGCCAACGGTCCGTATGATCGCGCAAGCAACTCCAGAAGGCATGCTTCTGACGCCGGAGTTCGTCGGGGTGAAACTGCATGGCGCGCTGAAAGCTACGCTGCGACTCAGCCGCCAGGCGTTCGCGATTTCCGAGGTACCCGCGAATCAATTCTGCGAATTCGAGCGCATCGCCCGGACGCGCCAGGCATGCCTCGTCGAGCAGATCCGGCATTCCTCCGGTGCGTGTGGCGATGCCCGGGAGTCCGCGCGCCAGCGCCTCGATCGCAGCGCGTGGCATTCCCTCGCCTCCCAGGGACGGCAACACAAACAGATCCGCGCTATCCAGCTTGGAGAACACTTCGGGCCCGCGTTTCACCATACCGTGGAATGTAACGCGGTCTCCTTGCTCATACTGCGCGGCGCGCGTCCGCAACGTCTCAAGCTGCGGGCCGGGTCCGATGATATCCAGATGCCAGTCACGCTTTCCGGCAGCATCGAGATGGTGCAGGGCATCGAGCAGAACAGCGTAGCCCTTTTCGGGGTTGAGCCGGCCCACGCTCACCAGCTTCAACGGCGCGGCGCTGAAGGACTCGGCGGCGCGCGGGCCGCGCAAATCGCCATTGCGCAGCTGCACATCCGAAAAGAAGAACATGGGGGCGCCGCTACGGGTTGGATAACGCGCACCAAGGAACCGGGCCACGTAATTGGCGCAGCAGGCGCCCTGCGATTCCTTGCGGCCTAGCCATTCGCTTATTCGCGACAAGGTGCCTGCGAGGCCGAACATCTGCACGTCGGGCACCAGCGCGACGGCCTCGCCCTCGTGCCCGACAACTTCGCGGGCGTACGGTATGCGACGCAGCTTGAGCCATGACCATAACAGCGCTGATACATTGCCGCCGCGGATGAGGAAGTAATCTCCGTGCGCCAGTGCACGACCGGCGATGAGCCAGGTCTGAGGAAGTCTCCGAAGTATCTCCCAGAATCCCCGATATTCAGGTAGCGAAATGAATCGCACGCCGGGACCATCGGCACGCGTCCACGACGGGTCTGCGCTCGCGGCCCAACCCACTCGAGCCAACGGACGAACTTCGTCGAAGAATTCCAAGTACTCCTGCCAATAGGCGTAAGGCAAGGCAAACGGAGAGAACACGCCCTCTGGGGTGCGGACGAAGTGGTCATCGACTACTACGACAAGCGCACCGCGTCGCGCTCGCGCGTGGGCGGCGCGTTCAGTGTCCCCATGCGAGGGATCGATCGCGCTCCTTTCTGCGGCCACCGACACAAACCCAAATGCGCGCACTCCGTCCCCGTCAGCCGTCGTGGCACCGTGAGGGTGGTGGCAGCGCCCGGCCGTTCCCCTCAATATCGGTCCCGGTTATCGCGATCTATAGGCCGCCCGCAACTCGCCAGCAGGGGCGGCATGTTGACTTCTACGGGCCGGCGCAACTTCGGTTCACGACGAACGTTGGGAGCGAGCCACGCCATCCCCGGTGTATGAGGGTGGGTCGATTTTTTCCACCATGGCCGCATCGACCTCGACGCTGACCGATTGGCCCAGGATGTGCACGTTCAACTCCATCCGCAGTCGCGGCCGCCACTGCGCCACCACCCCTTCGA
>DASXUA010000462.1:0-17195 GCA_036505095.1 Phycisphaerae bacterium | reverse complement strand
AGATAACCGAACTCTACCGGGCGGCCTATGGGGCGCGACCCGGCTTCGAGACACTCCTGACGGAATCGGGGCTGACGGCGGCGCGTCCGCCGCGGCGGGCGCTGCGCATCCTTGACGTGTGCCTGAATGTCCAGCCCGGTACTTATCTTGCGGCCCGCCACGAAGACATGGTCGCGCGCGTCGAAAAAGTTGACACGCAATCCTGGCGTTTCGAAGTCCGCACGCCCGTGAGCGTGGAGAGCGTCAGCGCGGTCGAGCTGGCCGACCGCTTTGCGCCCGTCGATCCCGACGACCTGCGCGTCTTGCGCCGCTTCGATCCGGATCGGCTGCGCGATCTGCTCGAATCCGGCCCGGTCCAGGTGATCATCGGCATCTTGCGCGCGCATCGGGGCAGCATCGACAGTGACACGCTCGAACACCTACTCTCGCCCGTGCCAATCCCCAAATCCAATTGGAGCAAGTGGTGGTCGTCGGCCCGTGCCGCGCTGAAACGCTGCCCGAATGTGCGCGTGGAGGGACGTTCGCCTTATTACCTGACATACGTGGAGGCCGGCGAGACGCTCGAGCAGGAGACGCTGGTCCGCTTCCGCACACTGGCGAAGCCGGCCGATCAGCTCGCAGCCATCGAGGGCTATCTGCGCGAATGCCGGGCGCGAAAGCACCTGCCCGACGTATCGCTGGTGACCGCGATCCGTGGCGACCTGCTCAAGCATGCCGAGCGCGAGCATCGCAGCCATGCGCCGGCTGAGCTGACGACGCGGCTCATGATCGCCGTGATCGATCAGGAGCGTGAAACTAACGAGGGCAGCGACGCCGTCGTGCAGTTGCTGCGCGACGCGCCCGATCCGATCGAGCTGATCGGACATCTGGACGTGCCGGCGCTGTGGCCGCTGGCGTGCGATCTGCTCGCGCAGGCCGTCGGTGAACGCCAGCACGAGTTCTGCGCGCGGCTGCTGCCGGTGGCAGCCCAGGCAGCGTGTGACGGGGTCGCGCGGCGCCTGACCGATGCCCAGGTCGAACCGGCGGTGCTCGGCAATGTCGTGCAGGAGATTATGGCCGACCCCATCCGCTGCTTCGACGCGTTGATGTGGCTGTGGGACGCCTCGGAAGTCGCCCGCCAGTTCCCGCTGCCTCCGGCGATCACGCTGCTGACGCGCATCCTCGGTGTGCTGGGCGACGTGCAGCGCCGCGAGCAGGTTCCGCCCGGAGTCGCCAAGGCCTTGCCGGCCAGGGCGCGGGCGACGCTGTCCGCGCGAAAGTACGAGCGTTTCGCCGCTTGCCTGAACGAGATCGAGCCGGGCATGGCACAGGCGCTGCGCACGCAAATCGCGCGGCTCGACAACCTCGGCAAGACGGTCTACGAAGACTTGCTCACCATGATCAGCCGCAAGTTCCCCGACCTGTACGCCAAGCCCAAGATTCCGGTCTGGCAGCGGGAAGATGTGATCTACGTGACGCGCGAGGGCAAAGCCCGCAAGGAGGCCGAGATCTCCGAGCTGGTCAACGTGAAGATGAAGGAGAACGCGCGGGCCATCGGCGAGGCCGCGGCGCGCGGCGACCTTTCGGAAAACTCGGAATACAAATTCGCCCTGGAGGAACGCGACCTGTTGCGGGCGCGCCTGGCGCAGATGCAGGACGAGTTGAGCCGCGCCGGCGTTATCCAACCCGAAGAGATCCCCACGGACGAGGTGGGCATCGGCTCCAAAGTGACGTTCCGCGACCAGGCCTCTGCGGCCCGCAAGATCGTCTTATCCTTCCTGGGGCCCTGGGACTCGGCCCTGGAGCGCGGCGTCGTCAATTACCGCGCGCCGATCGGCCAATCGCTCATGGGCCGGCACATCGGCGACGTAGTCGAGCTGGACATCGGCGACATCAAAGGCGCCTTCATCGTCGATCACATCGAAAGCGCGCTGGCCGAGCCGCAGCCCTGAGTCTCTCGGGCCCCGTCACTCGCTACTCATGACGCGGCACGGGCCTACGGGCAGACGGCCACCGTGGCACCATTGAACACCTGCGTGGCTTGCGTGCCGTTGAGCAACTGCACCAACCGCAGCAGGTCCTGCGTGTTCACCACCACGCCGCCGGTCTCGTTGCTGCGATTGATGTTGAAGCGCGCCCGGTTGCCCGCCACGTTAGCCATACCGTTGTTAATGCTCTGCACCAGGAACAGCAGGTCCTGGGTGCTGACGTTGCCGTCCAGGTTCGTGTCACCCGGCAGGACCTGATATTGCAGCTTCTGACCCGCCAGGGTGCCGGCGAACGTGAACGTGATGCACTCGCGCGGCGGCGGCGGCGCGGACAGGCTGATCGCGTAGGGACCGGCCCCGCTGCCGGTCACCGTCGTGACGTTGGGGCAGTCACCCTGCCCGTTGGCGGCGATGTCCGTGCAGGTCCGGACGATGTTGCCCGGCGTGGGAGCCGGCGAGATCGTTCCGCTGAATGTCACGCTGATGTTTGCGTAGGTGTACGGCCCTTCCGCCGGCGTGCCGGCCACGCCGATGCCTTGCGGCACGAGGGCCGGCGTCGAGTTCTGCAGCACATCGCGGAACCGCCCGGAACCGTAGGGATTCGACGCCGGCGGATTGGCGGATACGATCGTGACCGCGGTCGTGCATGGTGAACCCGTGTTGCTGATGTTGATGGTGCCGGAGCCAGTGGCCCCACCGAATCCGCCAACGCGAATGCGATAGCAATTACCGGCGATTACCGACACGGTTGCCGGGTTCTGGCCGGGGATCACCGAAGGGCCGGCGAAAAAGCAACCGTCGTCGTCGCAATTGAGAAGCTGCGCATCCGTGGGCGGGCAGATCACACAGCCGTCGTAGATGGCGAGCTTGCTGTCATAAGGAATAGCGCTGGAGCACAGGCTGACCGTTACGTCGCCGCTGCATGGCGCCGTGTAATTGTACCAGATGTCCTGATTGACGTTCGAAGGAAAACCGAAATAGCACGAGACGTGGTCATTGCCATCCGTGGTGGCACCGACCGTGCTGAATGGCGTGTCGCCCTCGCTGATGGGGATGGCATCCGCGCAATTGTTGTTGAGCAGCGGCGCGATCACGGAGATGTTGAGGACTCCCGCACTGGTATCCCCCGGCGTGAAGCTGCCGATGCGGATCTTGTAGCACTGCCCCTGGGTAACGCTGAAGGCAATCTGCGAACCGCTGGCGAAGCCGCAAAAGTCGTCGTCACAGGCCAACTCGGCACCGGCGGGGCAGGCACAGCCGCCATAGGCAATCATCACGGTGTCAAAGAACGTGCCGGCGCACAGGCTGGCCACGGCCGTTCCGGTGGCCGAGGCGCTGTAGTTAAACCAGACGTCATTGTTCAGGGCACCGCAGCCGGGTATCGGCCCGTCGTTGGTCGCGTTGAAATTGTTGAAAGGATTGTCGCCATCCACCGCCACGGCGGCGGTTTCACAGGCGTCGTTGGGCGGAGCCCCGCCTTCGGGTAAGTCTGCCGGAGGCTGACGATGCAGCTTCAGCGCCCACAGCTCCGGGGGTATCTTGCTCGGGGAAACCGATGCCGGCTGCCCGGCATCGCCACCACTCTGCGCCAGCACGAGACCGCTCGACACCAGCAGCACGAACAGCGCACACACGCTCGATTTGGTGTACATCTTTCATCCTCCTTCTTCGATCCGACGATCGGCGCGCGACGCCACGGCGAGTCGGAGCCGCCGCGGTGCACTCTGCAAATGTGTTCGATATTCCGGCCGTCCCGCTTGAATCGCATGGGGACCTCACCGGAGTGGGCAAATTGTATCACCTTGGTCGGGCGTCAGCAAGGGCCGGCTCACCCAGCCGTTTCTGGTTTCCTGCTCCGAACGATGGCCCTGTCCACTATTGCCCTCAGCGACATACGCTTGCCGAAAGCGGCCGTATCCATAGACTTTCGACTTATGGAGACCGCCAAGAATCATCCGCTCCTGTTCGAATCGATCTCGCCCGGGGCGTCGTCTGTGTCGTTGCCCTCTGCGGACGTGCCGCCGGTGGACCGGGCGGCGCTGATCCCGGATGCGCTGCGCAGCACCGAACCGCCGCCGCTGCCCGAAATCGGCGAATTGGACCTGGTGCGGCACTACACGCGGTTGGCGCATCGGCTGTTTAGCGTCGATGCCAACTTCTATCCGCTCGGAAGCTGCACGATGAAGTACAACCCGCGCGTCAACGAGCGGGCCGCGGCCATGCCGGGCTTCGCGCACATCCACCCGCTGCAAGCCGAACGCGACGTGCAGGGCATTCTGGAGATGCTCTATCAGCTTCGCGTCTGGCTGGCCGATCTCGCCGGCCTCGCCGAGGTGACTCTGCAACCCTGCGCCGGCGCGCAGGGCGAAATGACCGGTTTGATGATCATCGGTGCTTATCACCGCGACCGCGGCGAGACCCGTCGCAAGGTGCTCGCGCCCGAGAGCGCCCACGGCACCAACCCGGCCTCCTGCACGATCTGCGGGCGTGAATCAATCGGCGTCAAGAGCCAGCCGAACGGACGAGTCGATCTGGACGACCTGCGCAGCAAGATCGACGGCGACACGGCGGCATTGATGATCACGAATCCGAACACGGTCGGCGTGTTCGATGAGCAGGTCAACGAGATCGCGCGCATCTTGCACGCCAAGGGCGCGCAGCTTTATCTCGACGGCGCCAACATGAATGCCATCCTGGGTGTCGCGCGGCCCGGCGATTTCGGCGTGGACGTGATGCACTACAATACCCATAAGACCTTCAGCACGCCGCACGGCTGCGGCGGTCCCGGCGCGGGACCCGTAGCGGTGGCCGAGCATCTGCGCCCGTTCCTGCCCGTGCCGCAGGTCGTCAAGAAAGCCGACGGGACTTACGGTTGGGAGGAGGATCGGCCCAAAAGCATCGGCAAGGTCCGCTCATTCGCTGGCCAGTCCGGCGTGCTCGTGCGGGCCTACACCTACATCCGCTCGCTGGGCAGCGACGGGCTGCTGAACGTCGCGCGCAAGGCCGTGCTGGCGGCCAACTACCTCGCCGCGCGCCTCCGCGACCACTATGATCTGCCCTTCCCGCCGCCGTATGCGCACGAGTTCATTACCGTCCCGAAATTCAGCGAGTTCGGCGTGACCGAGACCGACGTGGCCAAGCGCCTGATCGACTTCAGCTTTCATCCGCCGACCATGAGCTGGCCGATCGCCCACTGCCTGATGATCGAGCCCACCGAGACCGAATCAAAGGCCACGCTCGACGCCTTCGCCGACGCGCTGATCCAGATCGCCGAAGAAGTCCGCACGAAGCCCGACTTCGTCAAAGCCGCGCCGCACACGACGCCCATCGGCCGCGTCGACGAGGTCGCAGCCAACCGCAAGCTCAACGTGCGCTGGCGCGAAGGGGATAACCGCCAGAGCTCTTTTTCCGCGTATCCGATCTGAGTACAATTGTACTCGTTATGGGTACGATCTTCGATCCTCTAACTGCGACGCTGTTTGGCAAAACGCGCCGGGCGCTCTTGGCGGTGCTTTTCTCGCGGCCTGACGAGTCTTTCTACTTGCGCGAACTCGTCCGTGCATCGGGCAGCGGTCCGGGTGCTGTCCAGCGGGAATTACGGCAGCTCGAACGCGCGGGAATCGTCCGCCGCTGGACGCGGGGCCGGCAGGTCTTCTTTCAGGCGGATGCTTCGTGTCCGGTTTATGCCGAATTACGCGGATTGATACTGAAAACCATCGGCCTGGTAAATGTGCTGCGCGCGGCGCTCGCGCCGCTGGGCGAGCGAATTCGCTGGGCGTTCGTGTACGGCTCGTTTGCGGATGGACGACAACATCGCGCCAGTGACGTCGATCTCTGCGTCATCGGAGGGGTCGGGTTCGGCGAAGTAGTCGGCGCCGTTCAATCCGCTGAAGCCACCTTAGGACGGGAAGTGAATCCGACGGTCTATTCGTCCGAGGAGTTTCGCCGCAAGCTTGCCGAGTGGCACCCTTTTGTCTCGAATATCGCCGGTGGCCCCACGATCATGCTGATCGGAGACAGCGATGAGTTTGCAGGCATGGCTCGCGAACGGGTGGCTGACAGCACATCAGCCCACTCGGCAGGAGATCGCCGACCTGCTGGCGGTCGTCGATCGCGATCTGGCTGATGCGCAAACCGCAGGGCTCAGCACGGACTGGCGCTTCAGCATTGCGTACAACGCGGCACTTCAGGCGGCAACCACCGCGCTGGCGGCATCAGGCTTCCGTGCAGCGCGCGAGGCTCACCACTACCTGGTCATACAATCCCTGCACTTCACCATCGGTTGGGACGCGCAGCGCGTGCGGACCTTTAACGAATTCCGCAAGAAACGCAACGTTGGGGGGTTACGAACGCGCGGGGATGATCACCGACCGTGAAGCGCAGGAAATGCTCGTGCTCGCCAAGGAATTGCAGCAGACTGTCCGCGACTGGCTCCGCGCCAATCACGACGCGCTCCTGTGAATGACGGCAGACGGCGATGGCTCGCATTCCATTCGACCCCAACCTGATCTTGCCGGTCGGCACGCAAGTCGTCCTGCGCCGTGAGATCAAAGGGCGCGCTGGGAGTATTCTTGCCCGCCAAGGGGCCGTGGGAGTCATCCTGCGCGCACCGCCGGACAACTCTCATTCGTACCGCGTGGGGCTGCCGGATGGCGTCGAGGTCGCCGTTCGGCGATCCGCTTTCACCATCCGCCGGCGGCAGCAGGCGGATGAGCTGCGCGCCGCCGCCGAGGGCGAGTTCAATCTTGCCGAGCACGTCGTTTACCGCTGTGTCATCGGTTCACGCGCCTACGGCCTGGCCGACGATGAATCCGATATCGACCGCCGCGGCATCTACTTACCGCCGGCCGATCTGCATTGGTCACTCTACGGCGTGCCGGAGCAGATCGAGAACGACGACACGCAGGAGTGCTATTGGGAGTTGCAGAAGTTCCTCGTACTGGCGCTGAAAGCGAACCCGAACGTCCTCGAATGCCTGTACACGCCCTTGGTCGAGTTCAGCACCCCGCTGGCGGACGAATTGCTCGGCATGCGTTCAATCTTTCTGTCGCGCATGATCTATCAGACCTACAATGGCTACGTCCTCTCGCAGTTCAAGAAGCTCGAGCAGGATCTGCGGACGACCGGCACGCTCAAATGGAAGCACGCCATGCATTTGATCCGGCTGCTGCTGGCCGGCGTCACCGGACTGCGGGAAGAAGTTATCCCGGTGCAGGTGGGCCAGCAGCGCGCGCGGCTGTTGGCGATCCGGCGCGGCGAGCTGCCCTGGCACGAGCTGAACCACTGGCGGCTGGACTTGCACCGCGCGTTTGACGAAGCATTCGCGCAGACAAAACTGCCGGACCGGCCGAATTACGAACGGGCCAATGCGTTTCTGATCAAAGCGCGCCGCAGCCGGACATGAACCCGCAGCAATTTCAACCGGAGGTCGCGCAGTACCCGTATCCGCTGTTGTTCGTCACGATCAGCGGCGCACATCTCTATGGATTCCCGTCGCAGAACTCCGACTATGACTTGCGCGGTGCGCACATCTTGCCCGCCGACGAGGTGCTCGGGCTGCACCGGCCCCGTGAAACCATCGAGGTGTCTGGCGTCCGCGAAGGACTTGATATCGATCTGGTCACGCACGACGTATACAAGTTCTTTCGCTTGCTGCTCAAAAAGAACGGCTACGTGCTAGAGCAGCTCTATTCGCCGCTGGTCGTACATACCACCCCTGAGCACCAGGAGCTGAAGCACATCGCGGCCGGCTGCATCACGCGGCACCATCACCACCATTACGCCGGCTTCGCGCGTACGCAATGGGAGCTGTTCGAGAAGAGCGGCGCACGTCAAATCAAACCGCTGCTCTATGTCTACCGCGTCCTGCTCACCGGCATTCACCTGATGCAAACCGGCGAGGTGCAGGCGAACCTCCGGACGCTCAATGAACGCTTCCGACTGCCGCGCATTTCCGATTTGCTGGCGCAAAAAACCAGCGGGACCGAGCAGGCTTGCCTGGCTGCGGCGGATCTTGATTTCCATCGCGCCGAGTTCGATCGCCTTTGCGCCCAACTGGCCAAAGCTGCGGAACGAAGCACCCTGCCCGCAGCGCCGACCAACTTGAACGCCCTGAGCGATTTGCTGGTGCGACTGCGCCGGCGGTAGACGAATCGTCCGGCGCGGGTAGACTTTCAGAGTGGCTGTCACGCCATAGGGGCTTTCAACCGACGCGCCGGACGATGGAATCCTCCGCAGCTCAAACCGTAATGCCGTCCGCCGCGGAGCCGCAGCGCGCTTCGTCCCGCCGGCAGCAGCGCGTCGACTGGCTGCCGGTCGTCGTCGCGCTGATCGGCGCCGCGGCGGTCATCGTCCTGTGGCAGGCGCTGGTCGCACGCGAGCGAGAATCCATCCGGCTGGCCAGCAGCGCCGCGCTCGATCGCGTGCAGAAGCAGATCGAGACGCGCGTGGAATCGCGCGTGCTCGTATTGGTCCGCACGGCCCGGCGCTGGGAAGTGCGTGGCAAACCACCCGAGGAGGAATGGCGGGCCGATGCCAATCTGCTCGTGGCTCATTTCGGCGATTTCCAACGGATCGAGTGGATCCAGCCGTCCCTGGAGCCCGGCTGGCGCGTCCCATCAGAACCCACCCCGGAAGTCGTGGGCGCGGCAGGCGCGGCGGTTGTAAGCCTCCGCCGGAAGCTTTTGCAGCAGGCCCGCGACACCCGGCAGATCTGCGCGGCCATCACCGGCGGACCGCCCCGCGCCGACTGGAGCCTGGAGGTCTACGTCCCCGTTTTCCAGGACTCCGAATTCGCCGGAATCATCGGGGGCGCCCACCATCTGCCGCGCCTCCTGGAGAAAACGTTGGAAAACGTGGAAACGGCCTATGGCGTCGCCGTTCTGGACGGAGAGCGGCTGCTCTTTCGTCGCGGCGAAACTCCGGCCGGCGCGCGCCCGCGCTTTGCGCAGGAGGACGATGTTGCGACGTCGGGTCTTCGCTGGCGCGTGCGCGTCTGGCCGGAGCGCGCCGCCCTCGCCGCGTATCACACCGCGATGCCACTGTTGACGCTGGTGGGTGGGTTGCTCATGACGCTGGCGGTCTCGACGGCCACGCGTTATGCCCGGCTTTCGCGATGGCGTGCCTTGGAACTCGAGACGGCCAATCAGATGCTGCATGAGCAGATCGCCGAGCGTCGCCAGGCCGAGGAGCGCGCTCGCCTCCACGAGGCCGAGATCGCGCATGCGGCCCGGCTGCGCACGATGGGCGAACTCGCGGCTGGGTTGGCGCACGAACTGAATCAGCCTCTGTGTGCCATCGTCAGCAATGCCTGCGCGGCCCAGCGGCTGCTGCCCGCTGCGGCCGATGAATCTTCCGGCGTGCGTGACGCTTTGGCCGATATCGCGGCCGAGGGGCAGCGGGCGGGCGAGATCATTCGCCGCATTCGCGATTTCCTGCGGAAGCGCCAGGCGCAGCCGTCGCCGGTAGCGCTGAACGCCGTGATCGAGGAAATCAGCGGGCTGCTCGAATTCGACGCACACCACCACGCGGCCCGCGTCCGCTTCGAGCTGACTGACGGTCTACCGCCGGCGGTTGCGGATCGCATCCATGTGCAGCAGGTGGTGCTGAATCTGGCGCGAAACGGACTGGAATCCATGGATCAGCAGCCGTCCGCGGCGCGCGATCTGATTATCCGCACCGCCCGCGATGGTGCGGGCACGCTGGTGGTGTCGGTTTGCGATCGCGGCGCCGGCATGACCACCCAGGCGGCGGCCCGCGCCGGTGAGCCGTTCTTCACCACCAAACCCGAAGGATTGGGCATGGGGATTTCGATCAGCCGCTCGATCGTCGAGGCCCACGGCGGCCGCTTGTGGGCGGTTCCCAATCCGGATCGTGGCACGACGTGGCATTTCACGCTTCCCGCGGCTTCGCCGAACGCAGCGCCCCGCCCCGGCGGATCTTCGACATGACGATCGCAGCCACCGTCTTCGTGATCGACGATGATGAGGCCATCCGCCGCGCGCTCGATCGGCTGATCCGTTCTGTCGGGCTGGCGGTCGAGTCGTTCGCATCCGCCGACGACTTTCTGGTGAGCTACGACCCGCAACGCCCCGGCTGTCTGGTACTCGACGTCCGCATGCCCGGCCCCAGCGGCCTGGAGCTTCAGGACACGCTTGCTGAGCGCGAGATTACGCTGCCCATCGTCTTCATCAGCGGTCACGGGGATGTCCCGATGAGCGTGCGGGCCATGAAGGCCGGCGCGCTGGACTTCATCCCCAAGCCCTTCAGCGATCAGGTGCTGCTCGATGCCATTCACCGCGCGCTGCAGCGCGACACGGAGCTTCGCCAGCAGCAGAGCGAGCGCCGCGCGGTCGCCGATCGCCTGCAAATCCTGACGCGCCGCGAACGGCAGGTTCTCGAACTGGTGGTCAGCGGCCGAACCAATCGGCAGATCGCGGACGCACTCGGCGCCAGCGAAAAGACCATTAAAGTCCATCGGGCGCGCGTCATGCGCAAGATGCGGGCCGACTCGTTGGTGGAACTCGTCTTGCTCTCTCAGGTAGCCGGTGTCACTACATCCAAAGTCCCCTCGGCTAAAGCCGTTCACTGAGACTTTGGAGCGAATTTCGACCCCGGCATGGAGGTGCGTTGTGGAATCCACGGCGGCCAATTTGGGTCGGCATCCAAACGCGATAGGAACGCCCGACTCAAGGTGTGGTCCACGTACCAGATGACATGGGTATTGACCGCATCCTGAAAGTGGACGCGGGCGCCATTACGGTCTCCGTCGGCAAGCCGCGACATGCCGATTAAGAAGTTGGCCTCACAGCGGTTCAGTCGAGTGGAACCGGCGGCCGCCATCAGCCTTTCTACCGAAATCTGGCCGGAGCCGAACTCCAATAAGCGAATAACCCACTCGCTGCGCGGGTTGGAATCCAGGAACTTTTGACCAAGCGACTGATAGGCCGCGAGCGCTTCCGCACGCAGACCGAGAAGCTGGAAGATAGCCGGGACGTAAACCGCAAACACATTCGACGCGTTCAGTTCTGGGACAGCAGCGCGTGCCCGAGCGGGGCCATCCGGCAACTCCGCCAGGACGAAGCAGCGGAAGATTTGCTTCAGGTAGGTGTTCCCGCCGCGCGCAATGCTCTTGTCGAGCACGTCGATGGCAGGTTGAAACTCCTGATGTTCGTACAGTTCCAGGGCAAGGTAGATTTCGTCCAGATCGGAGAGCCGTATGCCACTCCGGCTGCGGTTGAGAGCCTCTGCCAGCGAGGCGTCATGATCTCCCGTTTCGCGGAAGTAGAATAGCCGGGCAACGGCGGCGGCCGGAACGTGACTTAACTTCTCCAACGCTTGTACTTCCCGGCCAGCGCGGCTCAGAGCTGACTTTTGTTCCTCCGTCCGGCCGAGCTGTTGATACGTGCCTGCGGCGATCAGGTTGGCCATCACGCTCTGCGCCAATGCAAACGGATTGTCCGGCAGCATGGCCACGGCGATCCGCGCGTCCTCGACGGCCAACTCGGCATCGGCCGGGTTCCCGTTCCCCATCGCCGCGAGCGATCGCGCCCGGGCCCGGAGCGCGCGCGCGACCGACGAGTCGCGTCGCCGTAACGCTTCGTCAATGGCCACCAACCCGCGATCCGGCTTTTCGAATGATTCCGCCAGGCCGCTGAATAAGTAATCCTCATACGAGACGATCTGAAGTTTCGGAAGTGCAAGCATCAATTCGTAGTATCGCTCGAACAAGCCGAAGTCACCGCAAGCGGCGGCCAGGAGCGCGTGCGGCGCCACACGCCCCGGCTGGAGCCTGACGGCTTGGTCCAGGTGTTCTATCGCGGTAGAAAAGTCGCCTCGATAGTACGCAATCTGCCCGCGCATGAGGCGGACGTCGCCCGCGGACGCGCCCAGGAGTTCCGCTTCCCCGATCAATCGTTCCGCGCCGTCGAGGTCGCCGCCCAGGGCCAGCAGCAGCGCTTTCTCGAGCGCGGCGGCTCGCTTCTCCGCCTGAAATTCCTGCTCCTGTTTTTGCTTCTCCACCGACCGTCGCTGTTCGGCCTCGTGCGCGCGCCACGCGAAGAAACCCGCGGCGACGACCGCGAGCAGCACCGCAGCCGCGAGGCCGCTGATCCACGGGTTACGTTTCCCCCACTTCTTGAGCCGCCCAAGTGGTCCGGTTCGCTTCGCCATGATCGCGAAGCGGTTCACGAATCGACGAAGGTCAGTTGCCAGTTCCTTCGCGTCCGCATAGCGCCGGTCGGGGTCTTTCTCCAGGCACTTCAGGCAGATCGTCTCCAGGTCGCGCGGAACCTTCGAGTTCACGGCTCGAGGTGGAGTCGGCTCCTTCTGGAGCACCATGGCCAGCATTCGGTCCCGCCCGTCAGCGGAAAACGGCGGTCGCAGTGTCAACAACTCGTAGAGTGTGGCGCCCAGCGAGTAGACATCGGTACGGTGATCGACCGGAATACGCCCAGCGGTAATCTGCTCCGGACTCATGTATGCCGGCGTGCCGACGAACTCGCCGGACATCGTCATGCCCGGCTCTTCCAGCATCCGCGCCACACCGAAGTCCGTGATCGACAGCCGGCCGTCCGACGAAAGCAACAGGTTGGAGGGCTTGATGTCGCGATGCGTGACGCCATTCTGGTGGGCATGATGGAGGGCGTCCGCCACGTCCGCGATCTTCGACGCGATCTGGTCGAAGCGATCCACCGACGATCCGGTTTCGGAATGGATGCCCGATGATTTCGTGAGCGGATCTGATGGCGTATAGGCTACCGTTTCCATCAGGTCGTCGGAGACTACCGGGGCGCTGGTCCGTTTGGACTGTTCGCGCATTTGGCGAATGATCGCGTCCAACGCGGGGCCATCGATCAGTTCCATTCCGTAGAAGTGGAAGCCGTTTTCTCCGCCCGTGGTGTACACGGGGACGATGTTGGTGTGATGCAGCTTGGCGGCGGCCGCGGCCTCGCGCCGGAAGCGATCGACCGCCTTCGGCGTCAGCCCCAACCCCGGACCGAGCACCTTGAGCGCGACACGGCGGCCGAGCGAGGTTTGCACTGCTTCGTAGACAACGCCCATCCCACCGCGGCCCAGTTCGTGGATGATCTCAAAGTCACCAAGTCGTTGACCCACCAGATCACTGGCCACGGGGTTTCGTCCTTTCGGAGCGTCGTGCTGGTCGCGATGATACCCGAATGTGCTGTTCCTATCCATGATGTTCCATGCTGCGTGCTGCGGGGGCGAATGAGTCTAGCGGTCGACCTCACCGTAGGATCTTCCGGGGCTGACGCCGCCGGGGCCGCCGCGTGTGGTGCCGCCGTCGAGGACCTTGGCGATGTTCGGGCGTCCATGAGCCCGAGCGCCTGCCGCTCAGCCGCGAAGCGAGCCAGCACCGCCTTCGAGTCCGTCCCCGCCTTGATGAGCTTGACCGCGACGAGCGGCTTGACCGTCTCGCGCTGTTCGGCTATCCAGACGGTGCCCATGCCGCTGTCGCCGACCTGCTCGAGGAGCTTGTAGCGTCCAGCGATGACGGTGCCGACGAACGAGGGCGCAGGTGCGTGCGGTGCCGTGGCGCTCGGGTCACGCTGGTCCGGCCGGACGAGCAACTTGCGGGATCGGGCATGAGCATCGAGGAGAAGTTCCAACCGTTGCAGTTCAAATCCTGTCAGCGGGCAAGCTAGTGCACCACGATATGCCAGCGTACGCAAAAAGCTCGTTCAACAGGCGTTTCGAAGGCGTAACTCCCGTCCCCACAATGAGAAAGCCCTTCGACGAGTGCGTCGAAGGGCTGCTTTCTGAAAACAGTCGGGGCGACTGGATTCGAACCAGCGACCTCTTGGTCCCGAACCAAGCGCTCTAGCCAGGCTGAGCTACGCCCCGGAAGCGAAGAATCGTAGCTCACCCCTCGGAGAATGTCTATATGCTCCAGACGGTCAAGTTTTCCGGGACGGACGGCCGATACTGGCGGCGGAGCAGCCCGCGGGCGACTCAATCCACGGAGGCGCGGCCTTGGATGCATGGATGCGTACACCGGATCGGCAATCTATCACGCCACAGCGACAGCCCCCGCGTGCGCCGCTCCGGCTGTTTCTTCGAGCCGATGATCGCGAACCGGACGAACTGCCGGCCGAGCCGGATGAACTGCATCTCGAGCTGACGGACGCACTCGGCGAGCGCTGCGCCTGGGCCGACGACGACTGGTGGATCCAGACGATCCGTCGCTGGAAACATCGCCCGTTGGTAATCCACATACTGCCGACGCGCGGCGCTCTCGCGCATCCGGCCGTCCAGCTTCAGCTCCAGATGCTGCCGCGCGTCGTACCGGGTTGGCGACTCATCGGCCACATTCACCTGCTTGAAATCCGCGACGAAGAATTCATCCAGCAACTCGCCACCAGCGCGCTGCACGAGCTGCGGATCATCGACGCACCGCTCAGCGGCGACGCCGCCCGCATCGGCCATTTCACCATCGAGCAGGTCGTCAGCGGCATCCGCCGGATTCAAACCCAGCTCGGGCGACATCGGCCGGTGCTCCTGCAACTGCCATATCCACCTACGAGCTGGGCCGCGCCCGACGCACTGCCTCTGGCCGAAACCACCTGACCAGCGCCGCTTCTTCTGCACGCAACGGGTCCCCCGGTCCCAATCGGCACTCCCCGCCCGGTAGACAGATGACACTCCAAATTCTTTGTAACCGCCGGCCGTCGGCGCACTCTAATGGTGCAGGAGACGTGAATGGCCGATGCGGACGCGCAGCTCGTGGCCCGGTACGCCCGCGGCGACAGCAGCGCCCTCGAGGCGCTGTACCGCCGCTATGTCCAGCGCGTCTGGCGCTACGGCTGGTTTTGCACCCGTTCGCGCGATGCCGCCGAGGACATCGTGCAGGAGACGTTCCTACGCGTGGCGCGCTCGCTGCCGCAGTTCGAGGGCCGCAGCGCGTTCGCCACGTGGCTGTTCGCCGTGACGCGCTCGGTGACCGTCGAACATATCCGGCGCTCGCGCCGCGAACAGGCATTGGCCGAGGTGCCGCCGGTCCTACGGCTAGTTCCGCCAGTGGGCGCGCCGATCGATGAGGACACGCGCGGCGCCGTGCGCGAGGCTGTGGCTGAACTTCCCGCCGCGCAGCGCGATGCGATTGTGCTGTGCGAGTTGTGCGGCCTGACCATCCGCGAGGCGGCCGAGATTCTGGCCTGGGGCGAGTCGCGCGTGAAGGTGACGCTCTTCCGAGCGCGCCGACGTCTGCGGGACGCGTTAGCGCCAAGAATGAATACTGAGGAATCGCGCAGGAGCAATCGCGTGCGATAGTATCTGGGGCGGCGCGCGTCTCATCGGCCAGCGCCCCGCGCGGCTTGTGAGCCAGCGCGGCGCGCGTGTCATTGCCAGCGCCCCGAGACGTTCGAGAGCCGCGAAGCGTCAGCGAGCGCATCTCCACCCCGGCAGGGGCGGAGGAGTGTAGCCACGGGCGCAGCCCGTGGTAAGCGCCCGCAGGAAAAATCCCGCCCCGGCAGGGGCGGAGGAAATGTTCGAGCGCGCCAATCTCCAAGCGCGCCGGGGGCAAACCGTCTGGGCTTGGTCGACTATGGACTGTATCGAAGCTAAAAAACTGATCGACGAGCGCGTGGACGAGCTGAGCGCGCCGGCTTCCGCCGAGCGCCGCGACTGGTTCGAACTCGATGTGCACCTGTCCCAATGTCCGCGCTGCGCGACCGATTGGCTGGAGCTGCAGCGCACACGACGTCTTCTGGCGGACCTGACCTCCGATTCACCCAGCGCCGCTGAGATCGAGAGGATCGCCGGCGCAATCCGCGCCGACGGCCCTGCCAGTACCAAGGGCACCCGCGCTCGATTCGCGCGCGTGTGGCATCCGGTAGCCGCCGCCGTCGCTGTTGCGGCTGTGCTGGCGATGGCCTTTCTCTTGGGCAGCATCCGCTATGAAGAGCGAGCGGCGCGCGTTGCATCCACCGCGCCGGCAAGCGGCGGACTCATTGCAGACACCGATCGGGAGAAATGGAAATCGGAACCGCTGCTGTCTGATGCGAACGGTGACGGCCGACCGGAATTGCTCTCTGGTGTTCCGCATATCGACGGAAACTTCATCGGTGGTGATTACGGGGTCGCGGATGTCGTTGCGACTTCCCAGCCGAACTCCACGAATCGCGAATTCTGGATGCTGGTCCGGAAGGGCGACGTGAATGTCAAACAATTCATCAGCCCCAGCGCGAATCATGCGTCCGAAGTCACCGATGAAATCAATCGCTATTACGACTTCGCTAGCCTGAACAACATCAGCTACGGGTATCAAGTGCCGTTCGGCCCGAATGATACTTGGCTGGGCCAGCAGGTGCTGTGGGGCGCTGACTTGTCGCAGACAGACACGAGCGCGCTTAGCGCGCCGCAATCGTCCGTGCAAGCACCGCCATCGGCGCCGACAGTTGCGGAATTCGCAGCCGGCACGCGGTCCGGCAAGCCGTTCAACGGTGTTGCCGTCGTAAGCAGCACGAACGGACTTGCGCTGGCTACGCCTGACGCAATATCCCTGGATTTCACGGGCATGCCGAGTCCAGCCGTGCCCGGCGGCGCAGCCGGCGACGACAGCGTGGTTGACCACGGTGGCGTCGATAGCGAGCGCTTATACACGGTATACAGACCGATCAACATGAAGGCCGTGGACATCGCGAAGGCAATTGATGAATTCAATCAGGAGCGCGGCGCGAGCCCGCGGTATTATGACCAGTACATGGCGGCCGCGCAGGCTGGAAATGCCGCCGCAACTCAGCCTGCGACAGGTACCGCGCCCGCGCCACCGGCACACGCGCTCCCGCAAGCCAAGATCATCAAGACCGGCGAATTGACCGCGGAGGTCACGAGCTACGTTGATGCCGTCGAACAAGTCGGCGCGATCGTGAAGCGCTTCAACGCCTTCATCGCCGACGGTGCGACACAGGAGCAGGCAGGCGGGGCGCTGTCGGGCAGGAGCGTGATTCGGGTCGTGCCGGAGCAGTTCGAGGCATTGTTCGCGGCGCTGAAGACCATCGGGCGCGTGGAGGCCGAGAACGTCAAGGCGGCAGACGTGACGGCCGAGTATGTCGATCTGGAGGCGCGCATTCACACGGCGCAAATCAGCGAAGAGCGCCTGCAGGACCTGGTAAAGAACAAGTCGATCGTCGACAAGATCTCGTCGCTGCTGGAGGTCGAGCGCGAGTTGGCCCGCGTGCGCGGCGAGATCGAGAAAATGCAGGGGCAGCT
>DASXUA010000461.1:0-5389 GCA_036505095.1 Phycisphaerae bacterium | reverse complement strand
AGACAGTCCGCGCCCACGCTGGGCGCCCACAAAAACAGCGTTGTGACAACGCACCAAACTCCAATCGTGGTTTTTCTCATGGCAGTTCTCCTTTGGTTCTCACCGTGGACGCAGAGTGTGCTGTCCCCGCCCTACGCAGGGCGGCTCATCGAAAAGACAGCGCGCTCAGGCTCCACGAGCGAGTAGAAAGTGTCTTCGTCGGGACACGCGGAAGACCGCAATCCGCTGTTCGCGGCAACGGTGTTGCCAAACGCGGCCATTTCGCGCTCGCACCCGATGTGGTATAATCCTTCAGGCCCATATGGGAGAGATCCGAATGTACAAGTTCGCGGCTCCGGCGCTCGTTCTTTCCACCATCGGTTGCCTCTGGATTCCGGCACGCGCCGATGAGATCACATTCGCCTACGAAGCCGATGTCTGGCCCTGGCTCGGCGGCTTTCCACTTTACAACCCGTGCTCGGGACCGGGCTCCGACTGCACTGACTGGCTGCAGGACGGCCACTATGTTACACAGCTCACGAGTGGCACGGGCGGAGCAGGGATCTACGGCTACCACCGCTGGATCACCATGCCTGGGGGTACCCCGCCGCCGACGCTGTGGGTCGAATGGCGCTTCCGCTCGAACTACAGCATCGCCCAGAGCAATGGCTGGTGGATAGATGACGGTCGCTTTACGACGGTCTACAACCAGGTCGTCGCCAGCGTGACCACGTACCTGTGGGGTGATGCGGCACTCGACGCCGGTGAGGCCAACCTCGTCACCGGAATGTCGATGGGCGAGTTTCACACCTTTCGCTTCGAGGTGCGCGATGGTCAAAGCAGCTTGCGCTGGGCTGACGGCGAGCTGCTCATGGCCACGCCGCCGTGTTGCGTGGGCGACGGCACGACCTACATCCAGTTCGGTGGCGATGGTGGCAGCTTCCTCGGTGGGCCGAATGGGATGGGCTACCCAGGAATGACTGATGAATGGGACTTCGTGCGCTACGGCGCCATCACGTACGGAGAGGTTGTTGTTGCTTCGAGTCCACCGAACGGCTACATCGATCCGCGGGAGGATCGGCCGTCGAACGTCAACATGCCGGAAGGGCTGACGCGCTTCACGGTGACGTTCGATCAGCCGAATGGCTTGAACGTCAGCAACATCACCGTGGAGTCCACCGCGCCGCCGGCGCTGCGGCCCGTCGTGCAATGGGTCACGCGGCCGGACGGCGACTTCGGCACGTCGTGGGAAATCCGCCTCGACAAGCGCATTCCGCCGGGGCATCGCACGCGCTTCATCATCTCGGACGAAGCGGATGCCGCTGCCGTCGGGCAGGTCGGGGCCAGCAGCACCGTCGAGTACGGTTTCCTGCCCGGCGACGTGAACGCTGATAGTGTCGCCAACACTCAGGATCTACTCGCGTTCATATCGGCCGTGAACGCCGGCACGGCCGACGTCCTTCACGAAGACATCACGCGTGATAATGTGATCAACACGCAGGACCTGCTCCGCCTGGTACACTTGCTCAACGGCCTGAACACGTCGCAGCCCTGGAACGGCGTGAGCCTGCCGAACTGGCCGTAACCCTTGAACGCCTCACGCCGCTTCGCGGCGCGCGTCGCGTAGCGATGCGGCCTTCGGCCGCGGCGTGTCAAGGGTGGCGCGACACCCTCACCCCGACCTTCTCCCTTGGAAGGGAGAGGGAAAGCCTTTCTACGCCTCTTCACTTTTCAAAGAACCGTGCCGGGCGCGAGTGCCCCTCCACCCGCACCCTCTCCGCGCCGCGGCGAGTCACATGCGACCTGCGAGGGAGAGGGAGCCATGCTTGCGCGGTCGGCCGCGCTTCCGCGGCGGCTGGGCGAGGCGCGCGGCATCGCGCGGGTCCACGATCAGCCGCCGGTCACATTCCTCGCACTTCAAAGACGCGCTACGAATCCAGCGGGCGGTCATCTCGGCCGTCACGCCACAAGTTCCGCAGACCATTCGAAAGCGGCGCGCGGGCTGCGGGCGATAGCCTTGCGGCGGTCCGGCAATGGCCGTGTGCGGGTAGGGTCCATGCTCGCGCAGAAATTCGTGAACACGACTTTTCAGCAATTCCGTCGGGCGCGGACGGGATAGGCCGCCCGCCAGGCCCACGGTCTGCGCCAAACAGCGGTACCGCTCATTCGTCTCGCCTGCGGTGCAGACCGCAACCAGCGCCGTGGCCACCACCGTGCACACCTCAACGGAGTCATCGAGGCTCGCGGAGATCAGGATTTCGCAGCTCTCATCCGCCGCATTGCGCGTCACCCAGCAGCCGTAGAGCTGCCAATGGCGGGCGTTTACGCGGCGCTTCACCGCTCCGCCGCAGCAGATGCGCAAGCGTCCCGGCAGCTCGGCGCCGGCCGCCGCGAACACGCCCCGCAAGACAGCAATCCATGCGGTCAACCAGGATTCGCGATTGATGACGGGCATGGCTGTGCCCTCCGACTTTCGCTCGTGCCGGCGGTACAGGCCGGCACAGATGCCGGCGCTACGCGTGCGGCGCTACGCCTTGCCGGCGCGCAGTTCAGGCGCCGACTGCCGGTTGCTGCTTTAAGTTGTGCCTCGCCTTTGCCGCTGAATCCGGGCGGCGACCGCCGACTCCCTCCATGAGTCGGATGGCACGCGGCCCCGGTATGTGTCTGGGCCCGGATGGCCAGACGCCGCGTGCCTATTTTGACCGCTTACAAGATAACGCCAAACGGAGAGTGGTCAAGAAAGGTTTCGGCAGCGCCGCGAAAAATGTTCTATGCTTCGCGCCGGTAGGTGCTTGCGCGAGCGCGGACCCAAGCCGGCGCATCTCATTCGGCCACCCGGCGGATGTCGGCGCCCACGCTCGAAAGCTTCTGCTCGATGCGCTCGTAGCCGCGATCGATGTGATAGGCGCGCAGCACTTTCGTGTGGCCCTTGGCAATCAGCCCGGCCAGGATCAGTGCGGCCGAAGCGCGCAGGTCCGAAGCCATCACCGGCGCGCCGATCAATTTCTTGACGCCTTCGATGATGACGGTCGGCCCTTCTTTGCGCAGATGTGCGCCCATGCGATTGAGCTCGGCCACGTGCAAAAAGCGGTCTGGATAGATCTTTTCCGTGATGACGCTATTGCCATCGGCCAGACACAGCAGCGCCATCGTCTGGGCTTGCAGGTCCGTCGGGAAGCCGGGATAGGGCTGCGTGGTCGCCTCGATCGGCTCGAGGCGGCGCGAGGATGAGACGGCGATGCCATTGTCGGACTTCTCGATGTTGACGCCGACGTGCCGCAGGCGATCGACCACGGCCAGCAGGTGCTCGATGCGCGCATTCTTGAGTTCCAGGTCGCCATTGGTGATGGCGGCCGCGATCATAAACGTGCCGGTCTCGATGCGATCGGGAATCACGCGATGCTCGACGCCCTTCAACGCGGCCACGCCGTCGATGCTGACGCGCGGCGTGCCGTGGCCGCTGATGTGAGCGCCGCACTTGATGAGGAACTCGGCCAGGTCGGCCACTTCCGGCTCGCACGCGGCATTCTCGATCACCGTCCGGCCCTGCGCCAGCGTGGCGGCCATCATGACGTTTTCGGTGCCGGTGACCGTCGACCCGAACGGCCCGCCCAGGAACAGTTCCGTACCCGTCAGCCGCTTTGTCCGCAGCAGGATGTCGCCGTTGATCAGTTCCTGCTCGGCACCCAACGCCATCATGCCCTGCACGTGCAGGTTCACCGGGCGGTCGCCGATGGCACAGCCGCCCGGAAGCGAGACCTGGGCCCGCTTGCGCTTGGCCAGCAGCGGACCCATGACGCAGACGCTCGCGCGCATTTTGCTGACCAGCTCGTAGGGGGCGTGGCTGTTCAACTCGTCCTCGACGCGCAGGCGCAGCGCGCCGGCCGCATCGCGCTCGGCCCGCACGCCTAGGTGATGCAGCAACGTGAGCATCTGGCGCACGTCGTCCAGATCCGGCACATTGTGCAGAACGGTTTCGCCTTCGCACAGCAGCGAGGCCGCCAGAACCGGCAGCGCCGCATTCTTGGCCCCGCTGATGCTCACCGCGCCCCGCAGGCGATTGCCCCCCAAGATTTCGAAATGTTCCACGGACCACTACCTCCATTGCTCGAAGCTGCACCAGAACCGCCGGCACGCGCGGAAGGCGTTGTGGTGCGGCCATCTTGGCTGCACTGCAAGGCCGGACGCCTGCACCACAACCTCACCCCGCCCTCGCGGGCGGGGTTCTGAAACCCATCACGCGTACGTGTCCCGTCACGCGGTCGTCCGGGACACAACCGGCCCGCGGCCGGCTGTGTCCCGGATCGCGCCACGCGCCGGCCGACTCGAACTGGCCCGCATGTTGAAATATCGACGCAACCGCTTCCGCTTGTTCAGCCCCGATTTCGACGAAGATCGCCGCGTGCGGCGCGAGCCGCGCCGGCGCGTCCCGGGCGATCAGGCGATAGAAATCCAACCCATCCGCGCCGCCCACCAGTGCGGCGCGCGGCTCATGTTCGCGCACCGAACGGGGCAAATGCGCCCACTCGCCGGCCGGAATGTAGGGCGGATTAGAGACTAGCACATCGAAGCCGCGCTCGGGCCCCGCCGCGGCCGGCAGGTTCAGCCCGTCCGCCTCCACAAACCGGACGCGATCCGCCAGCCCGAGCCGTTCAGCATTCCTCCGCGCGACGGCCAATGCCGCAGCCGAGCGATCGCTCGCCACCGCCAGCGCCGAAGGCAGATGCTTAAGGATCGCCAGGACGATGCACCCACTGCCGGTGCCCAGATCGAGGATGCGCTGTGGAAAACTCGGCTCGGCGGGAGCCTCGCCCTCCCCCCTTGCGCCGGCGTGCTGGATGACCCGTTCGACCAGCAGCTCCGTCTCGGGCCGCGGGATCAGCACGTCGGGTGTCACCTCGAAGTCCAGCGAGTAAAACTCGCGGCGTCCGACAAGGTATGCAATGGGCGTGTGCTGGGCGGCCAATTTGACGAGTTCGCGATACTTCCCAAGCTGCTGGGGCTCCGGAACCGCCTCAAACCGGGTATACAGGTCAATCCGTCGGCGCCCCAGCGCATGCGCCAGCAGCACCTCGGCCGCCAGGCGCGGTTCCTCCACCCCGGCCTTGCCCAGGTGTTCACGGGTCCAGGCCAGTAATCGTCCGATCGTCCATTCGGCAGACGGCGTCGCGACGGGCTGCGTCATCGCCGACAAATATAAGCGGTGCGGCGACCGCCGAAAAGCGGCGAGGCGACGGTGTGGTGCAGGCATCCTGCCTGCTTCCTGTGGGTGCGGCGACCGGCGGAACGCGGCGAGGCGACGGGCGTGGCGCTGGATCGCGGGCGGCATCGGCGAGCGGGAATAAGAGGGTTCCCGCCACGGCGGGCAGGCAGGGTTTCCGCCGCGGCGGACCTTCGGCGGGGTTCGGGG
>DASXUA010000460.1:0-5078 GCA_036505095.1 Phycisphaerae bacterium | reverse complement strand
CCGGACCGATGATCTCGACGGTCCAACGCCGTTCGCCCGCGTCGTTGAGCTGCTTAAGCGCCGCCAGCAGCACACAATATCCCTTCTCGGGATTCATTCGTCCGACCGAGACCAGATGCAGCGGCTCGGCGACGAATTCCTCCGCCGCGCGCGGTCCAACCATGACCTCGCCACCCAACTCGATCTCGGGAATGATAAAGTTTGGCGTGCGTGCTGGCGGGGGATACGCAGCGCGAAGCTGTCGCGACCAGTAGTTCGCGCAGCAGGCGCCGCGCACTTGGACGTGGCCCATCCAGTGACTGATGAGCGCCATCAGTTTGGCGATTCCGAAGCGCTGGATGTCCGGCATGATCGCAACCGCCTCGCGTTCATGGCCGATCACGGCGCGAGCATAAGGAACGCGCTGCGCCTTCAGCCAGAGCCACGCCAGCGCCGAGACGTTGCCGCCCATCAGCAGGAAGTAGTCTCCAGCGCGCAGGCAGCGGCGCATGCGCGGCAGATTGCCCGGCAGATACCGAAGCACTTGGCGCATCCCACGAAATTCGGGAAGGGGTAGAAACCGTACCCCGGGCCCGTCGGCGCGCACCCACGATGCCTCTCGCACTTCCGACCGCGCGACACGCGCCAATGGCCGAACCTCCTTGAAGATTTCCAGGTAATGCTGCCAATATGCGTACGGCAGCGCGTACGTGGAAAACACACCCTCGGGCGTCTGCACGAAGTGATCTTCGACAACGACGACGATGGTGCCCTTACGGGAAGTTGCGACCGCAGGCGCTGCGGAAGGCGCCGGCTCATTCACCTGAAGCGTCCTTCGCGGACGCCTGGTGATCCCCGCGGCGGCCAACGCAGAATTATCTATCGCTTGTGCTGTCGAAATGCGCGCACTCCGTCCCCGTCAGCCGTCGTGGCACCGTGAGGGTGGTGGCAGCGCCCGGCCGTTCCCCTCAATATCGGTCCCGGTTATCGCGGTCTATAGGCCGCCCGCAACTCGCCAGCAGGGGCGGCATGTTGACTTCTACGGGCCGGCGCAACTTCGGTTCACGACGAACGTTGGGAGCGAGCCATGCCATCCCCGGTGTATGAGGGTGGGTCGATTTTTTCCACCATGGCCGCATCGACCTCGACGCTGACCGATTGGCCCAGGATGTGCACGTTCAACTCCATCCGCAGTCGCGGCCGCCACTGCGCCACCACCCCTTCGACCCCTTCCAATGGCCCGACGGTCACGCGGACCCAATCGCCGGCCTTGACGGTCTGCGTCTGCTCAAACCCCGCACCTACCGCCAGCACGCGATGAATGTTCCGGAGTTCGGACAACAGCTCCAACTGATTCGGCACCACCAGCGTCGACGCGATGTGGTTGGTCGTCATTGCCCGGTAGCGGGCATCGTCGTCGCCGTTGAAAAACAGATATCCCGTGAAGACCGGCACGTAGGCCTTGGAAAGCCGGCGCGTGCGCGGACTGCGCGTGACGCGCTGCGTCAGTGGCAGATAGCTGAAAATCCCCATGCGGGCCAGATCGTCGTAGAGGGCCTTCTCGTGCCGGGCGCGCGTGTGTGCCACCCACCACTTGCCCAGCAACCCATCCGGCACGGCCACCAGCGCGTCGACCGCCATCAGATCCGCTGGATCGAACCCGTTCCGCCGCGGCAGCGCCGATCCCCCGTTGGTATTCCCACTCACGTCCAACTGCATCATCCTGTCGATTTGACGCCGACATGCTGTAGCGTCGCCCCTGGTGGGCGGCGCCGGGCACAAGGCCCGACGCTACAGCGTCTCTGCGTCTAAGTAATCTTCGAGCGCACCCAGGCCCGCGCCTGATCGAGTGCAGCGCTGATCTTCTCCGGCTCCTTCCCGCCGGCCTGCGCCAGCGTCGGCTTGCCCCCGCCCGAGCCGCCGACGGTGGGCGCGATCGTCTTGACGATCTCGCCGGCGCTGACGCCGCGGTGCACCAGGTCATCGGTCACCGACGCCATCAGCATGCACTTGCCCTCGCCGCGCGCCCCGACCACGAACACCCCGCTGGCGATTTCCGCGCGGAAGTAATCCATCATCTCGCGAAGCTGCGGCACCGGCACGTCCGGCACCTCCGCCAGAATGAGCGAGACTCCATCAAGTTTCTCGGCATTGTGCACAAGCTGCTGGCGGATTTGGCGGATATCCCCGACGGCCGCAGTCTCTTTTTGTTTCCGCAGCGTTTTGATCTCATCGAGCAGCTTGCCGATGCGCTCGGCCACCTGATCGGGCGAGACCTTCAGCATCTCGACGGCCGCGTGCATCTGCTGTTCGAGCGTGCGCACGTAATTCATGGCGCCTTCGGCCGTCACGGCCGTCACGCGCCGCACGCCCTTGGCCACGGCCGAACTCTCCACGATCTTGAAAAACCCGATTTCGCCCGTCTGCTTCACATGCGTCCCGCCGCAGAATTCGGTCGAGTATTGCCGCCACTCAGAATTATCTGGGCGCTTGAGTAGATCCTCCACGGGCACGCCGATCGAAACGATGCGCACCAGCGGCGGATATTTCTCGCCAAAGACCGCGCGCAGACCGTTGATCTTTAGCGCGTCGGTTTGCGGCGCCTCGAGCGCAAATACCTCCAAGGGACCATACACGCGCTCGTTGACCCGTTGCTCGATGCGCTTGAGCTGATCGCACGTCGGTGCTTCGTTGTGCGAAAAGTCGAAGCGCGTCTTCTCCGGATCGACCAGCGAGCCCTTCTGCTGCACATGCTCCCCAAGCACCTTGCGCAGCGCCCAGTTCATCAAGTGCGTCGCAGAATGATTGCGCATCGTCGGCGTGCGCACTGCGCTAACGCGCAGGGTCGCCTGCTCTCCAGCATCCACGTGTCCGTGCGTTATTCGGCCGACGTGCACGATGGTCGAATCGCTCAGCCGCCGTGTGTCTTCGACCGTAAACGTTCCCTGCGGAGTCCGGACCTCGCCGCGGTCCCCGACCTGTCCGCCGGCCTCGGCATAGAACGGCGAGCGCTCCGTGAAGATGCCGATCCGCTCGCCGCTGGGCACCCGGCCCGAATCGTAGAAGCGCCCGTCGGCGAGCCAGCCGGTCACGCGCGATTCAAGATGCAGGGTCTCATACTTGGCCCGGTCGTCCGTGCGCGTCCAGGCCGGGATAACTGATGCCCCGTGAATCAATTCATCAGCGGCTCCGCCAGCCGCGGACCGGGCGCGCTGGCGGCTCTCGTCCATCAGACGATCGAAGCCGGCGACATCCACCTCCAAGCCTTTCTCGGCCGCCATCACCTGCGTGAGATCGATGGGGAACCCGAAGGTATCGTGCAGCTTGAAAGCATCCTCGCCAGTGATCGTGCGCTCGCCGCGAAGCGCGGCGCGCTCGACCGCCTCCTCGAACAGCGCGAGCCCGCGGTCCAACGTGCGGCTGAACGATAGTTCCTCCTCGCGAATCAGATCGATCACGCGTGCTGGTGTCGCCCGCAACTCAGGAAAAGCTTCACCCATCGTGTCGACGATCGTCCGAACCAGCTCGCACAAGAACGGTTTGCGCGTGTCGAGATGCTGACGGCCGTAACGCACGGCGCGACGCAAGATCCGCCGCAGCACGAAGCCGCGCCCTTCGTTGGATGGCACGGCCCCGTCGGTCAGCGCGAAGGCTAGCGTGCGGACGTGATCGGCGATGACCCGATAAGCCACGTCGCGCATGACCATGGCCTGGTCCGCTCCCTCACGATCGCCGTTCTGAACCGTCTCCAGCAACCCTGTGTACGGTGGCGCGCCGGTGACACGCTGGATGGCGTCGAAGATCGGCGTGAACAGATCCGTGTCGTAATTACTGCGCTTGCCTTGAATGACCGCGGTGACGCGCTCCAGGCCCATGCCCGTGTCGACGTGCTTGGCCGGCAGCGGCGTCAGCTTGCCGTCCGCGCCGCGGTTGAACTGGATGAAGACCAGGTTCCAGATCTCCATGACGCGCGGGTCGCCGGCATTGACGAGCGTCCTGCCGCTCTTGTCCTCCGTCAGGTCGATGTGGATTTCGCTGCACGGGCCGCACGGACCCGTGTCGCCCATCTCCCAGAAGTTGTCCTTCTTGTTGCCGCGATGGATGTGCGACGGGTCGATGTCGGTCACCGAGCGCCAAAGCTGCGCAGCTTCGTCGTCCGGCTCCAAGCCTTCGGCCGCATCGCCCTCGAAGACTGTGGCGTGCAGGCGGTCCTTGGGCAGCTTCCAAACCTGCGTCAGCAACTCCCAGGCCCAGTGAATCGCCTCTTTCTTGAAGTAGTCGCCAAATGACCAGTTGCCCAGCATCTCGAAAAACGTGTGGTGATAGGTATCGTGCCCCACGTCATCGAGGTCGTTGTGCTTGCCGCCGGCCCGGATGCACTTCTGCGTGTTGACCGCGCGCGTGTAGTCGCGCCGGCCCATGCCCAGGAACACGTCCTTGAACTGGTTCATCCCCGCGTTGGTGAACAGCAGGGTTGGATCGTCATGCGGCACCACCGGCGCGCTGGGCACGAACGTGTGGCCCCGCTCGCGGAAAAACTCGATGAACTGCCGCCGAATCTCGCTGGAGGTCAACATCCCAAGATCGCCCCAAGGCCGCTTCCCCGTCCCGTTCCACCGTGGGAAACCATACATCGTCTTCTGAAATCCCGGCGAGGTCAACTATTCGGATTCGCCGGAAGGGCAATCGCAGCCACGCCAAACGCTGGCCGCGCAATGGCGTATTGAGTATGTTGCATCGCTGAGTTTGACGGCCCGAGCGGCCGCATACATGGAGGCCGAAGATGATCATTCTCGCGAGTTCGTGGGCAGCTTTCACCGCACTTACCGCCCTCGGGTTCGGCGCGCCGCCGCAAACGCAGCCGGCGGAAAGGAAAGTTGCAGCGCCGGCCGCGCTGCCGCGCGTGGCGCTGGAGATCGCGCAGGGCGACCAGCAATGGGGCACGATCATGCTCGAATTGGATGAACCCAAAGCGCCGCTCACGGTCGGCAATTTCCTGCGCTACGTGGATGAGGGCTACTACGACGGCACGCTCATTCATCGCGTGGTTGCCGGCGCCGGCGCGCGGATTCAGGTGCTGCAGGGTGGCGGTTACACGT
>DASXUA010000459.1:0-21342 GCA_036505095.1 Phycisphaerae bacterium | reverse complement strand
GACGCCGTGAGCGGCTGACGCGGGCTGAGGACCGTATAAGCACCGCTGGCGCAGTTGCCGGCTGCGCCGCCGGCGCGCGTCCCGATCTGCAGCCAACGGGCGTCACCATTGAACTGCGCTCCGAAATCGAGCGTGACGGTGAACAGCCCGTTGGAGACGCTCACATTGTCGCTACAGACCGTGCTGTCGACCTGCGCGCCGCCGCTCAGCGCATCCCACAGCGAGAATTGCAGGTCGTAGGCGCCGTTGGCCGGACTGCCGCCATCAGTCAAACGGCCCTGATAGGTGAAGGCCGTGCCGAGGGGCGCCGCGCCCGCGGAGTTAACGAACGCCGGCACGCTTCCGAATACACCGACGAGTGCGAGGAGAGAAGCCTTGTGGCGCATGGGTACACGCTCCAATCCTTGTTTTGCGCTGCTTCAGGTGGCCTGTAGCTCGGCTCGCGTTGCTAGTGCGGCCGGAAACCGCTACACTGACTTTTCAGGGCCTCACGACTGCCCACTGCAGATCAATACGTAAACGAGTCCGCCAGACGATCAGCGGAGTTCGCCGCATGGCTGACGATTCCGAGCAGGCTGTCACGACGCTCACGCAGGTCCTTGATGCTGCGCGTCAAGGCGACCGTCAGGCGGCCGCCGACCTGCTTCCGCTGGTCTACGAGGAGCTTCGCAGTCTGGCGCGCGCCCGCATGGCGCGGCTTAAGCCCGGCGAGACGTTGCAGCCGACCGCGCTGGTGCACGAGGCGTATCTGCGCGTGGTGGGTTCGACTGATCCGGGCTGGGACAGCCGGGGACATTTCTTCGCGGCCGCGGCGCAGGCGATGCGCAACATTCTGGTAGATCAGGCACGGCGCAAGGCGAGCCTGAAGCACGGCGGCGCCGGTGAACGCTATGACCTGCACGACGCGGAACTGCTGATCGAGCCGCCCTCCGACGACATCCTCGCGCTGGATGAGGCGCTTACGGAACTTGAGCGAACCGATCCGCGCAAGGCGCGGGTCGTCATGTTGCATCATTTTGGCGGGCTGACGTTGGAAGAGACGGCCGCCACCCTCGGGGTTTCCGTACCTACGGTGCAGCGCGAATGGCGATTTACGCGCGCCCTGCTTTTTGCGCGCCTCAGCGAGCGAAAAGACCCATGATCGGTTTGGCGGGCAGAATGCGTATTGATCCCTGGGACCACGAGAATGGACGCTGACCGTCTGCGCCGGGCTGAGGTCATCTTCGATGAGCTGGTATCCGTGCCGGCGCAGCAGCGCTCGTCGCTGCTGGGCGTCAGATGCGCCGGTGACCATGAACTGCAGTCCCTCGTCCAGACCTTGTTAAACTATGATGCCCACGGGATGGGCAATTTCCTCCGCTCGTCGTCGATTGGCGATCGAGCGAGAGACGCAGCGGTCGTCATGCCCGAGCGCATCGGGCGATATCGGATCGTGCGCGAGCTGGGGCGCGGCGGCATGGGCGTGGTCTACGAGGCGCTCCAGGAGCGGCCACACCGCACCGTGGCACTGAAGGTTCTGCGATCGGCCTTGCCGACCAACGCGGCGCTGCGCCGCTTCGAGCACGAGGCCGAGATCCTGGGACATCTCCAGCACCCCGGCATCGCGCAGATCTACGAGGCGGGTGTGGCCGACGTCACCAGCAGCGGCGGTTTGACCACGCGCCTGCCATTTTTCGCCATGGAGCTGGTGCGCGGGTTGCCGCTGGTGGAGTTCGCCGAGAACCGCCAGCTTGACGTGCACGCACGGCTGTCGCTGATGACGCGCGTGTGCGAGGCCGTCCAGCATGCGCATCAGAAAGGCATCATTCACCGCGATCTCAAGCCGGATAATATCCTGATCGACGAGTGCGGTCAGCCAAAAGTACTTGACTTTGGCGTCGCGCGCGCCGCCGGAAACGAGTTTGCGACGGTCACGCTACAAACGCACGATGGCCAGCTCATCGGCACCATCCCGTATATGAGTCCGGAGCAAGTGAGCGGCGACGCGCGACAGGTCGACACGCGCTCGGACGTGTACGCGCTCGGCGCTGTGCTTTACGAGCTGCTGACGGGCCGACCGGCGTTCGACGTGCGCGGACTCACGCTTCCCGACGCCGCGCGGCGCATAACCGACGACGAGCCCTTGCGCTTGTCGTCCCTCGACCCGCGCTTTCGCGGCGACATCGAAGTGATCCTGGCCCGCGCGCTCGAAAAGAACCCGGATCGGCGCTACCCCTCTTGTGCGGAGCTGGCCGCTGATATCCGTCGTTACCTGCGGCACGAGCCGGTCCTGGCGCGCCCGCCGCGGGCGCTGTACCAGTTTGCGAAATTCACACGGCGCCATCGCGGACTGGCAATCGGCGCCGGACTGGCGCTGGCGGCCCTGATCGCGGGAACCGTCGGCACGGCCACGTTCGCCTGGCGTGAAACCCGCCAACTCGAGCAAACCCGGGTACAGTTCGCGCGTGCGGAAGCAGTCATTCGCTTTTTGCGCCAGATGCTGGCCTCGGCGAAACCCGGCGCGCTGCGCGGCAAAGATGCGACCGTCCGGCAGGCGCTGGACGACGCCGCGCAGCGCATCGCCTCCGGCGAACTCGCCGGCCAACCGGAGCTGGAAGCCGCTCTGCGCAACACGATCGGTGAAGCCTATCTGAGCTTGGGCCACTACGCCGAAGCCCGGCAGCACCTGGACGCAGTGCTGGCGATCCTGCGTCCGCGCTATGGACTGCTCCACGACACTGTGCTCACCAACCTGAACCTGCTCGGCAGCGCCATGGATGGCATGGCGCAGTTTTCGGAGGGCGAGCGCTTGCATCTTGCTGCTCTAGAGGCCGCGCAGAAGCTGCATGGAAAGCGCGATCTGCGGGTCGCGCAGGTATGGAGCGATCTGGGCGCCTGCCGGCACCGGGCCGGCAAATTGGAGGAAGCCGAAGACGCCCATCGGCACGCTCTGGATCTGCGTCAGACCCTGCCGGGCACGACGCCGCTCGATCTGGCGGAGAGTCTGGCAAATTTAGGCGCGGTGCTGCACGCCCGCAGCAGGCCGCGCGATGCCGAGCCGCTGCTGCGCGAAGCGCTGCAGATACGCCGCGCGCAGCTAACGCCGGATCACCCGAGCCTGGCGAGCGTTCTGAACGATCTCGGTTTCCTCCTGTACGAACGCGAGGCCTACGACGAGGCTGAATCCATGCTGCGCGAAGGGCTCGCGATTTACCGCCGCAGCGTGGACGCCCGCCATCCCGACTTGGCACGTTGCCTGCACAGCCTGGCGATGCTCGTGAAGCGCTTCCAGAATCCCGAAGCCATCCCGCTGCTGCGCGAGGCGATCGACATTCAAGCGGAGACGCTCGGCCCTTCCCATCCGGATTTGGGCGAGTCGGTCCTCGATCTGGCGCACGCCCTCGACGCGGTCGGGCAGCACGACGAGGCCGAGCGCGAAGCGCAGCGCGCGCTGGAGATCATGCGCGCCGCGTTCGGCGAGCGGCACCAGGATTATGCTTTCGCGCTGCACAACGTGGCCGTGTTCCGCGCCCAGCGGTCGGATCCGGCCGGCGCCGAGCCGCTGCTGCGGGAAGCGCTGGAGATCCTCGACGAGCGACTCGGGCGCGCGCACGAGGCTACCATCCACATGCGCGATTCGCTCGGCGTGATTCTGACCAAGCTGGAGCGCTACGATGAAGCGCGCGCGCTGCTCGAAGAAGTCCTGACGCAGCGTCGCGCGCTACTCGGGGACGGGCATGGCAAAGTCGGCTTGACTTGGAGTAACTTAGCGCTGGCCCGACTCCGCAGTGGCGACGCACCCGGCGCCATCGATGCCGCGCGCCAGGCGCTGCCGCTGTTGCGGCCCGACCCTATGCCGGCCCAGCTTTCAACGGCGCTGCTCACGTTGATCGAGGCGCGACTGGTTCTGCAGGAGCCTGTTGATCCCGCGGAGGTCAACCGCGATATCGATGAAGCTTTAGCACTGCGGCGCGCGGAGTATGGGGAGAATTCCTGGCAGGTGGCGGACGCGCAGCGTATCCGCGGAGCGCTGCTGGCGCATTCGGGGCAGTGGAATGCGGCCGAGGATGTGCTGCTGGGCGTGCTCCGCGCACTGGACGCCAAGCAGGCCGCAACCGATCTCCTGGTTCATCAGACGCGCCGCCGCGCGATCGAGGCGCTAATCGGACTCTACGATGTAAGCGGCCAGCCCGAGCTCGCGGCGTACTGGGCGGCGAAAGAATGATTGGATGCTCGGCTGTGCTCAACGGTGCTCAAGGCCGCGCGGAGCGCGGCCATCGAGGTTGTTCTATGGGCACGCCGCCACGCTCGCGCCGTTGAATACCTGGGTGGTGTTGACGCCGTTCAAGAGCTGCACCAATCGCAGCAGATCGGTAGTATTGACCGGCGGAGACTCGGTGCTGCGGTTGATGTTGTAGCGCGCGAAGTTGGCGGTTTGATTGGCGGTGCCATCGTTCAGCCGCTGCACCAGCCAGAGTAGATCCACCGTGTTGACGTTGCTGTTCAGATCCGTGTCGCCGGGCAGGAACTGATATTGCAGTTTCTGACCGGCGTTCGTGCCGGCGAAGGTCAGGGTCGTGCAGTGCAAGGGTGGAATCACGCCGGAAAGCGTGACGGTGTATGGACCCGCGCCGCTGCTGACACGGATAGGTCGCCGGTGCCGAAGGGCTGAATACGGCCGATGGCGTTTCACCCTATGGTCCGGTGAAACAGTTCTGGAATTCGGCATAGTCGAGCAGGTCCTCGATGCCGTCGCCGTTCAGATCGACTGGGCACAGTTCGCCGGCACTGACCGAAAGCAGGTACTCCGATTGCTGCGGATCATCGCAGTTCACGATCGACTGACCGGTCACGTGCAGCCGCAGTGTGTACGCGCAAGTGGCCAACCCAGTGGTGTTCCATGTTCCGAGCAAACCGTTGACCACCGGCGCGGCGCCGGACGCGATGGTGACCCAGTTGTGCTGATCGGCGCCGCTATACTGCAAGACCCAGCCAGCCAAGTGCGCGTCGTTGGCCGTGCCCGTGATCGGTACCATACCGTCGACGAAGGCGCATGCCGGCGGGCTCGTGATGACGGCCGTCGGCGGCGTGTTATCGATCGTCACGTTGCGACCTCACGGTGGCCACATGCCCGCACCCATCGGAGCCTTGCACGCGTAGCTCGTAGTCGCCATCCGCCAAACCAGTGGTATTCCAACCCGGCCCGGCCAGGGGGTCGTTCAGGACAGCCATGTTGTAGGTGACCATGCCGGGGTCCACGGGGGTGAACAGACCGCCGCCCGACGGGCGGTACATCACCGTGTAGCTGGTGATACAACGGTCCCAAACCGTCCCATCCACGCAGGTCGTGCCGGCCACGATATCGCCGTTATTGGGCGCGCGCACCTCCAGGCTGTCGAAGAGCGCATCAACGAACAGGGTCGCGACGGCCGTGTTGACCAGGCCGCACGCGTTCTGGACCGTCAGGCGCAACGTGTAGTAGTTCTGCGCCAGCCCCGACGTGTTCCATGTGCCCAGGGTTCCATTCGTGACCGCCGTCGTGCCGGATGAGATCAGCGTCCAGGACGAGCCGCCGGCGACCTGGTATTCGAGCGTGCGCGTCATGGGGGCGCCGCTCGCGCTGGCTGTACCCTGCACGTTGATGCTACCGCACACGCACGCCAACGCGGCCGGCGAACTGATCGCGGCCGTGGGCGGACTGGCGCCGATGAACATGAAGTTGAAATCGAGATTGCCGCCGCCGCTGGTGGTGTTGTAGTCGGCCACCTTGATCAGGTACGTCTGGCCGCCAGTGACCGAAACGTTTGTCAATTGAGACGCAGTGCCCGTGCCGCTGTCATCGTCACAGGCGATCTGCACGGGCGAGGAATCCGGGTAGTTGCACGGGAAATCAACGGCAAAGAACGCCCCGCACTTGTCCCAGACCGACAGCACGGTGTCATAATTGCTGCCGTTGGTATTGAGGCTGATGAAGCCATCGCACGGGGTCGTGTAGGAATACCAGACCGAGTTGCTCGTGCCGACGGGCACGCAACTTGAACTTTCCTGGTTCTCACACAACTCGCCGGCCGCGTTGTTGGTGGCCAGCAGCGGCGGATCATAAGTCACGCCGTGGATGACGGTGGCCTCAGCGCAGATGTCGTTCAGCGGCGCCCAGAAGAGGTTGAAGTCGAGCGTCCCGCCGCCGTCGGTGGTGTTATAGTCGGATACCTTGATCTTGTAGTTCAACCCGGCGGTGACCGGCAGGGTCACCTGCGAGGTGTTTCCGAACGGGTAGTCGTCGTTGCAGGCGAGTTGCGTCGGAACATTGATGCAGCTTCCGGTGAAAATGCCGCAGCTTCCGGTCCAGACCGAAAGCACCGTGTTGTAGGTGCTGCCAAACGTGTTGATGGTGACCGTGCCGGACAGCGCCGGTGTATAGCTGTACCAGACCGAGTTGCTCGTGCCGACGTTGCCCGACTCACAGCTCTCGGCCGCATCACAGAGGGTGACGGTCGCCCCGGTGGTGTTGAGCAAAGCCGGGTTGTAAGTAACCACGTTCCCGGGAATGACGGTCGCGTTTGTGCACGCGTCGTTAGCCGGCGGCGTGCCGCCCTCGGGCGCATCGCCGGGCGGTGCAGGTGCTCGGATTGGTGTCGACCCGCCGCCCGGATCTTTGAACAGACCCACGTTGTCGTAAGATCCGTTGGGGTCAAACGTGTCTCCCACGCCGCCGCCCGGCTGTGCGCTCTGGCCGAGCACCGTGGTGCTGACCATCAACACGAGGACCAACCCCACAGGGGAAAACCGAGAACGAAAAACCGAAAATGCCGTCACGTAGTTGCACGACATGTTCCTTCTCCTCTGGTGAGAATCCGCGGCGGTGTCGTGACGCCATGATAAACCGATTCCCAACAGGGGCTGATTACGGGCAGGCCGCCACGGTCGCGCCGTTGAACACCTGTGTGGTGTTCACACCGTTCAAGAGCTGCACAAGCCGCAGCAGATCGCTCGTGTTGACCGGAGGCGATTCCGTGCTGCGGTTGATATTGTAGCGGGCGAAATTGGCCGCCTGGTTCGCGGTTCCATTGTTGAGCGCCTGCACCAGCGACAGCAGATCCACAGTGTTGACGCCGCCGTTCAGATCGTCGTCGCCGGGCAGGAACTGGTACTGCAGCTTCTGGCCAGCGTTGGTGCCGGCGAAGGTCAGCGTCGTGCAGTGCATGGGCGGAATGACACCCGAAAGCGTGATGGTGTATGGTCCTGCGCCGCTGCCGCTGACAGCGCTAATCGTTGGACAAGTGCCGCCCGTGCATGCAATGCCGATGTTACTGGTGCTTGGCGCTGGAGAGGGTGTGCCGCTGAAGGTCACGTTGATCTGCGCGTAATTGATGCCGCCCTGTGGTACCGTGCCGGCGCCACCGATGCCGGCGGTCAGCGCCGTGGTCGTGCCCGTGTGGAGCACGTCGCGGAATGGTTGTCCGGGCGTATATGGATTCTCGGCCGCGCTGGGCGGATTCGCCGAGACGATGTTCACGCCCACGGCGAGCGTCGACGCCACGGGCCAGAAGCCGCCCGCAATGGTGTACACGCCGCCCGCGGCCATGCCGGCATCCGCTTGACCGATCGTGCCGCCGAGGCTGTAGGTGCCGCCCGTGCTGAAGGTGCCTCCGCCGCCGTCTACGGTGTTCCAGCTCAGGTCATACGTTCCGCCCGACTGAGCCAGTGCTGGCAGGGCCTGGATCCCACAGGCAAGAACCCAAACCAAAAGGCTTGACGATGCTGCTGGAACAGAAAGACAGAGAAGACCTTTAGAAAAAGCACCCCTCAGTTCCTCAGTACCGCTGTGCTGGTTCCTATTCGCTTTCATCGCGCATCTCCGCTCAATTACCAATGACCACGCCGCCAAAGGGCGCGCGCAACGTCATCGCCTTGCCATCGGCCCCGGCGGTGAAAACATTTCCATTCGCGGCCGTGTAGTTTCCAGGGATAATGACGATGTTGGCGCCGTCCGCCACGTCGGCCACCGCAGCCGGGATCGTGTCGTGCGGGTTGAAGATCGTGCCGGAACAGCCGAACGGAAGCGGCGGCCCGCAGTAGCTGGCCGCGTCGGCATACTCGACTCCGGGACCATAAATGTACTCATTGAGGAAATCGTGCAGCACGTCCTGGTCAAAGGTCGTTCCGTAATTCCCGCCGTTGCTGCAACCGCTGTTGGTGTTGATCCCCAGCGCCTCCCCGTTGGCCTCGCGGATGACCGGGCTGCCCGAGGTTGCCGGCGTCGTGTCCACTTCATATTGGAACCACGCGCGGCTGCCGTTGTCGACGAAATCGGTACAGACGCCCGTGGAGGTCTGCTCGGTATAGCTCTGCGCGTTGCAGATGAAATCGCAGTTATTATCGCTGTTGAAATCGCAGCAGGCGGCTCCGGCCCCGCCCGTGCCATTCGGCGTCCAGTCCAGCCCATAGCCCGTGACGCGCATCGTCTGGCCGACCGTACTCGACGCCGCGCCGCTCACGCGAAAGAATGAGTTCTGGGCCTGCTGCGGGGTGACGCCGTTGGCGTTCGGGCCGACGTGAAACACGGCCCAGTCCACACCGATGCTGTCGAAGTTCGGGGCCTCACCAGGGTGCTGAAATGCTACATAGAGCCCGCTGACCGGATACTGATCCTGGGGCAACGCCGGCTGCGGGACTCCGTTGGATGACGAGGACGGCACGTTGAATTCCACCACGGTGTTCAGAAACCCATTGTCGACGATCCCATCCGGCAGCATCGGGCCGAATCCGTCGGGGTCGCCGTCGACGCAGTGCCCCGCCGTCACAAAAGCGCCGTTGGCGACCAACCAGGCCGTGCAGCCGCTGCCGAAGATGCGGCCCACACGTGGATCGCTCGAAGCCACGCGGTTATCCGCGCCGCACAGGTCCTCGGGTGCATCACCGCCGTTCGCGGGTCCCGGCGCGTCGGGATCCGTGGGCAGACCCACCCAGACTTCGCTGAGCTGCGCAAAAATGTTCCGCTCGCCCGGCGCAACATGGAGCTCGAATTCGAGGGTGTCGCCGCCGAAGAATGCGGTGTTGTTATGCCAGGTCTCCAGAGCCACAGCCGTCATGCTTTGCATGGCGCCTGTCTGAACGGACCGAATCGAGATGAAACTCGCCTGCCCCAACGCATAGTCCGAAAGGGTCAGTCGCAGCCACACGGCGCCGGGCACATGAATGGTGTGGCGGAACACGACGCTGTCTTTGTCGCTGCTGCTATGGTGTACGCCCGTATGCAGGACATACGGGTCTTTGCGAAACGGCGTCTCGTCCGCGGCCAGAGTGCCGGCCGCCGCTGAGCCGTACAGAGCCAGCGCGGCCTGCGCAATGCGCGAAAATCTGCGAAACACGGTAAGCATAAACGTCTCCTGGCACAGTGCTTATTTGCTGTTGTTAGTTGTTAGTTGTTAGTGAGGACAGGCCCTGCATTTCAATTCGCAACTAACTGCTAGCAAACTAAGCACTAACAACTAACTACTAACAACTAGCAACTGACATCAGTTTCCTATCGTCGCCGTTCCAAACAACGCCTTGAGCGTCATCGCCTTGCCCCCGGTTCCGGCCGTTAACGTGTTCGCGGCTCCCGGATAAGTACCGCTGATGATCGCGATCGTGCCGCCGTTCGGAACGCCGCTGACCGCCTCCGGCAGCGTGCCATACGGGTGGAAAATGGTTCCGAAATACACCGGCCCCAGAGACGGGAACCAATCGACCATTACCGTCGACGGACCGAGATAGTTGACCAGCGCATTGAAGAGAGGAGCATACGCCAGCCACGTTCCGCCGTTGTCATAACCCGAAAAGAAGTCGTCGCAGCCGCCCGTGGTGTGAATCCCGAACGCCCAATTGCCGTTCGCGTACATAATCGGGCTGCCGGAGTTGGCCGGCTCGGTGTCGACTTCGTGCGATATGTCCGTGCCATCGAGGCATACGAAAGGACCCGTGTCCGTCTGCTGCGTCAAGGACGACGAGTTGCACTCCCCATTGCAATCGCCGCCGGGTCCGCCGCCCGGACCAGGCGGCGTGTTGTCAATCCCGAAGCCGGTCACGCGGATGATCTCGTCCTCGGCCGGCACCTGCAGCGTCAACCGGAAGAAGTCCTGCGCGACGTGCGCTTTCAGACCGGTGTTGGAGTTGGGCGCCAGGTCGTAAACGTTAAAGTCATTGCCCTCGCCATTAGACTCGGTGGCGATCACCTGATTGATTGGGTATTGATCGTTCATCGCCGCCGGAACCGGCGTGCCGTTGGCCATGGACATGGGCACGTTAAATTCCATGACCCCCGTGATATTGCCATCCGGGGTGCCGCAGTGCCCCGCGGTCAGGGCGGCGCCGTTGCTGACCAGCCAGCCGGTGCAGCCGCCGAAGAACAGCCGCCCAACGCGCGCATCGTTCGAGGCCACCCGATCGTCGTTATCGCCGCAGATGTCCTCGGGTTTATCGGCCGGTGGCACGCTGACGGGATCGGCGATAATGATCTGGCTCAATTGAACGAATACAGCGTGATCGCCTGGTGCGGCATGCAGCTCGAGCAGCACGCGATCGCCGCGGAAAATGCCGCTCGCGTTGTGCCACTGCGCCAGTGTGCCGGCATGGTGCCACTGCACGTCGCCATTGGCGAGCGCGGTCAGCGTAATGAAACTGGCCTCACCGAGGTTGTAATCCGCCAAGTAAACCTGCATCCAGGGCGTACCCGACGCCTGGATGACGCTGCGGAACACCACCGTCGACTGCTCACCGCTGCCGTCATGCAAGCCGCTGTGCAGCGGATACGATAGGATGACATACGCCGGTGGCGAAGGCTGTGCGGCCGCGACTAACGGCATGATCGTGACGAGCAGCAGCGCGGCGTCCAGAGCACGACTCCGAGATGCCGAGATCGCCGAGAGAATCTCAAATCTCAAATCTGAACCACGAGATTTCAGATCTGAACTCTGAACTCTGAACTCTAAATTCTGAAATGGCGCTGCCCGTGACATCCTGCACCTCCACCCTGCACTCGCCACTGTCTACTGCAGACTCACGAGCACCAGAACCAGCCCCGTCTCGCCCTCTGGCAGCGCCGTCATGGCTTTGCCAATGATCGCCCCTGGGGCGCGGGCGTGATCCATTACTTTCATCGCGTGTCCGGGCTTATCGGAAGTCGTCAGCAGATCCCCCGGCTCGATCGCGTGCTGCCGCACGTCACAATGGACATAGACGCGACCCGTCAGGGCGACGGGGTGACTGCCATCGGCCAGCGTGTCGCTCTGGCCCATCAGCATGCCCGGCCTCACGCCGCCGGCGCCGCTGATGACACCCGCGACCGTGCGGTCATAGGCTTTCGTGCACAGTGTGACTTTGCCCGGATGTTGGGCGTCAATGCAGACCACCATTCCCGGCTCTGCGGAAGCCTCGCCCGATGCAGCCACGTCGAAGTTCTCGGAAAAATCCGAGCCGCCCGTGATCTGCAGGACCGGCACGCGCAGCCGGCCCGTCGCGCTGCCGCCGGTGCCCTGACCGATGTGCACCTCGCCGCCGTTGTGGTTCAGAAAGAGCGTCGAAGCCACGCCGTTGTTGCGGGCCATGATCTCGTTGTTGTCCATGACGATATTGGCGCCGCTGCTGCTTCCCAGCAGAAAGAATCCGGACGTGTTGGTTTCGAGCACCACGTCGCTGCCGCCGTCCACGTGCAGGCGCGTCAAGGGCAGTGCGGCCGTGCCGCCGCCGATCCCCACGTTCCCGCCGCCGGCGCAGATGGAAATAAAGTCGCCGGAGCTGTCATTCAACTTCATCGTGTTGAGGAACCCGCTGACGTTGCTGTTGATCGAATCGCCGTCGATGTTGAGGATGCTGGAGCCGGTCTGGAAGATCGCGGCGTGGCCGGTGCCGGTGTTCACGCCCGCCAGCGCCGCAACCCCGGCGTTGGTGCTATTCGTGTCAACTCTCAGCGCGGTCACGCTACTGCCGGTGTTATCGGATGTGAAGCTCGCCGCGCGGCCCGTGCCGGTGTTGGCGATGCTGACGGCCGGGCTGCTGGTCGAAACGGTTTCCGAAAGGGGTAAGCGCACGCCCAGCGCGTACGGCGCACCGGTCAAAGCTTGCCGCGGAGCCAGGATCGTGTACGGGTTTCCCACCGGCTGCGCGCCGGGATGCACGCCCAACTCCAACCAGAGCGCGTCGCTGTTGAACTGCGCGCCGAAATTGAGCGACACGGTGAACAGTCCGTTCGTGACGCTGACATTGTCGAGTTGGATCGTGCTGCCGACCTGCGCCCCACCCGTCAGCGCGTCGAATAGCTTGAACTGCAGGTCATAGGTTCCCGTCGGCGGGCTGCCGCCATCGGTCAGGCGCCCCTGGAAAGTGAACGCCGTGCTGACCGGAACTGCGAGCGCGGGTCGGACAAGCCCAACCGTAAAGCCCAGAATGATCGTAGACACGAGGAGAAAACAGTTGTGACGCATGACCTTGCCTCCTTTTCATCGCCAGTTACGTTGACTGGCGGTCAGATTCTGCCCCGATGGATGATTGCCGTGCCGAGCGGTGTTCCGGCGTGCGCTTGGCCGCCACGAAAAACTGCTGTAAGTCCGCATAGGAGCGCGTATGCCGATAATTCCCGGATTTTCATGCCCTGCGCTCCGGTCCCAGACGTGGCACGGGGCCACGTGAGGAATCCCCCGGGATTCGCTACAATGCCCTTCAGCGAACCCCGTCTGGATAAGAAACGACATGTGTGGGGAATGCTTACGCCTGTCTTTGCAATTTGATGGGGCATCGGGAATCCCGATCGTACGCACAGGCTTCCGCTCAGCAGCAGGCCGGTATGACTCGCCTCTCAGAAGATGAACTCATCGCGCGCTCCATCGCGGGGGATCAGGCCGCGCTCGAACGGCTGCTGATGCTGCACCACGTGCGGCTGTGCGCGGAACTGGCCCAGCGGCTCCCGTCGCGCGTGCGCGGCTTCGTCAACGTGGATGACGCCGTGCAGGAGGCATATATCTCCGTTTTCCGTGAAATCGGCACGTTCCGGCCGCAGGGACCGGGCGCCTTTTATGCCTGGCTGGTGCAGATCGCCCGGCGGAAACTCCTGGATGCGGTCAAAGCCGAGCGGACCGCCAAGCGCGGTGGAGCCGCGGATCGGGCGCCAGCGGTCCTGAAAACTGGTGGCGGGTCCATCGTCGAGTGGTTGGATTTGCTCGCCGTCCACGAGCACACGCCGAGCCGCTCGCTGGCCCGACGTGAGGCCCTGGAACTGCTGCAGAACGCCATGGCTGGACTGAAGCCGGAATATCAAGAAGCACTGCGGTTGCGTTACCTGGAGGGCTTGTCGGTCGCGGAGGCCGCGGCGCGCATGAACCGTACCGAGGGCGCGCTGTGCCTGCTGTGCCATCGGGCCTTGCGGCAGTTGGAGACGCTTCTGGGCGACAGCGCCCAGTTTTTCCACACGCGGGCGTAAGCGCGCGGGCCGGATGTCGTTTGAAATGATAGTGCAGATGGGCGCGCGGCGCTGACTTGCGCGCCCACGGGACAAAGTTGATGAGTTCGGCAGGTCCTCTCGATCCGAGCGGCGCATCGGAGCGCCATGTGCGGTTGCAGCAGGTTCTGGACCGCTGCATCGACGCGCGCGTCTCCGGCGCGTCGCTGCGCGACGAGCAGATCATGGCCGAACATCCGGATCTGATGCCGGAGTTGGATCTCGAGTTGCGGCGGCTGGCGGTGATCGAACGGGCCCGCCAGCTTGCGAGCGGTTCGTCGGCCGCGCCGCACGGGCAAGCTGCGCTTGCCCATGCCACCCAGCCCGGACTGCGGACGTTGCCCGGTTACGAGTTGCTTGAAGAGATTCACCGCGGCGGGCAGGGGGTAGTGTACAAGGCCGTCCAGCTTTCGACGCAGCGGATCGTAGCCATCAAACTGCTGCGTGCCGGGTATTGGTCCGGTCGGCCTGAAGCTGATCGCTTCCAGCGCGAGGTGCACATCCTGGCCGGCTTACAGCACCCGAACATCGTGGCGGTGCACGACAGCGGCGTCGCGCCGGATGGCAGCCTCTATTTCGTGATGGATTTCGTCGATGGCGTGCCGCTGGACCGATGCATTGCGGATTGCGGATTGCGAATTGCGGATTGGAAAGATTCGCCCGCCAAGTCAGGAATCCGCAATTCGCAATTCGCGATCCGCAATGTCTTGCGGCTGTTCGCCAAAGTCTGCGATGCCGTCAATGCGGCGCACCTGCGCGGCGTGATTCATCGCGACCTGAAGCCCAGCAATATCCTCATCGACGCACAGGGCGAGCCGCGCGTGCTGGATTTCGGCCTAGCCAAGCTCGTCGAAGAACGGTCAGAACCCCCCACGCTAGTGGGGGGTGACGTTCGGTCGTCTACGGCATGCGCAAGTCACCCCGCCCTCGCGGGCGGCAACTCAGAACCCCCCACGTTAGTGGGGGGTGACGTTCGGTCGTCTACGGCATGCGCAAGTCACCCCGCCCTGGCGGGCGGGGTTCTGAGCCGCAATCCCACCATCACGGGTCAGTTCGTCGGCTCGCTGCCTTGGGCCAGTCCCGAGCAGGCGGAAGGTGCGCCCGAAAAAATCGACGTGCGCACCGACGTGTATTCGCTGGGCGTGATCCTGTATCGCCTTCTGACGGGGCAGTTCCCGTACAACGTGACTGGGACGATCCGCGACGTGCTGGACCGCGTGGCGCGCGCCGCGCCGTCCAAGCCGAGTACCCATGCGCGCGCGATCGACGACGAGGTCGACACCATCGTCATGCGCTGCCTAAGCAAGGCTCGCGAGCGGCGCTATCAGAGCGCCGGCGAGCTGGCGCGCGACATCCGCCATTACCTGGCTGGTGAGCCGATCGAGGCGAAGCGTGACAGCCCCTGGTACGTGCTGCGCAAAACGCTCCGGCGGTATCGCGCGGCGGTGGCCGTGGCGGCGGCCTTTGTCCTATTGGTGACCGGCTCCACCGTGGCGCTTTCGCTGGCATACGGTAATCAACGGCGCGAACGTACGCGCGCCGAGCGTGCGCTGCAGGTTGCGGACCAGGCGCGGCAGGCCGAGCAGGAGCAGCGCGCGGTGGCTCAATCGCGCGCTGCAGAGGCGCGGGCGGAGGCCGCCAAGGCCGTCGCCGTCAAGCAATTCTTGCAGAGCATGCTCTCCGCCGCCGATCCCAAACAGGCCGGCGGGCGCGACGTGACGGTTCGCGAAGTGCTCGACCAGGCCGCGCGACAGATTGACAATGGCTCGCTGTCCGAACAGTCGGCCGTCGAAGCGGACGTGCGCGGGACGATCGCCGCCACCTACGCCAGCCTGCATCTGTATGCGTCGGCGATTCCGCATTATCAGTGGCTGCTCGATTACCGCACACGCACGCTGGGCCGCGAGCACCTCGACACCCTCCAGACCCTGCAAGACCTGGCGGGGTGTTACAGCGGCATGGGCCGCACCTCCGATGCGCTTCCGGCTTACGACGAGGCCCTCAAGATCGCCGAGCGCGTGTACGGTCCCGATCACCAGTCCGTCTTGCACGCCTGCCTGGGCATCGGCGGAGTTCTGGTGCGCAGTCGCCGCTCCGAGGAGGCCGAACCGTACTTCACTCGGGCCTTGAACGGCGCGCGCTGGCAGTTTGGCGCGGGACATGCCATCACCGCCAGCGCACTGTTCGGCCTGGGATGCGTTTACCGCGATGCCGGTCGCTCGAAAGAGGCCGAAGCAACCTATCGCGCTGCCCTGACGATCGAGGAGCAGCGGCACGGTCCGGCGTCGGTTTCCGCCATTCGGCTGCGCTGGAGCCTGGCCAGCCACGTCCTGCAGGTTCAGCGGCGCTTCGATGAAGCCGAGTCCCTGCTGCGCGAAACGCTGAATCTCGCGCGACAGGCGCTGGGACCGGACCATCCGCAGACGATCGTCGTGCAGGCGAACCTGGGTGACTTGCTGCGCATTCGTGGCAATTTCGCGGAGGCGGAAACGCTGCTGCGCGATGCCTTCACGCGCTCACGTCAGATTCAGGGAGTCGAGGACACCGAAATTCTGAACGCGGGCGTGTTTTTGGCGAAGCTCCTGCGTGTTCGCGGCGAGCGCGAAGCGGCGGCGGAGATACTGGTCGATGAGGTCAGCCGGGCCCGCGCCACCCAGGACGAGCAGACGCTGGTTCACTTATTGTCGCAAGGCGCGCAATACCTTCATGAATCCAGCGACTCCGCCATGGCTGAGGCCTGGGCACGCGAAGCGCTCGATTTGCGGATCAAGATTCAGGGGCCGGACCACCTCGACGTGGCCGCCAATTACGACCAAATCGGTGAGTACTGCCTGGCTCAAGCCGAGTATGCGCGCGCTGATGAGGCCTATCGGCAGACGCTGGCCATCCGGCAGCGGCGACTCGGTGCTGACGATGCTGCCGTGGACGCCAGTCTCGGTCGCGTGGCTACGGCGCAATGTTTCCTGGGACATGCAGAAACGGCGATCGCTCAGTTGCGCGACGTGCATGCCCAACTGACCGCCGAGCTGGGCGCGGACGCGCGCCGCACGCAGGCGGCGTTCACGCGGCTGCTGAACGTGCTGTACTACGACGGTCGCTACTCCGAGAGAGCGGAGTTGGTGCGCGACGAAGCGGCGCGACAGCGCGAATACGGCGCGCGGTCCGCGGTTGTGGCCGGTACCCTGACGCGTCTGGGCACTTATCGCCTGCTGGCCGGCGACGCCGCCGGCGCTGCCGAAGCGCTCCGCGAAGCCATGGCGACCTATGAGCAAGCCGGGAAGAAGCGGACGGCGAGCCACGAGCGCATCAAGGTATATCTGGCCGAAGCCTGCCTACAGCTTGGCCAGCAGGCTGAAGCTGAGGCGCTGGCGCGCGGAGGGCTGGATGCGATGCGTGCCAGGTTTGACGCGCGCGACTTGCGGGTCGGCGACGCGCAGCGTGTGCTAGGCCGTGTGCTCCTGCGTCAGGGCGGCGCCGCGCAAGCCGAGCCGCTGCTGCGCGAGAGCGTCGCCGTGCTCAGCGATCCGCAGTTCGTGCCGCTCCGCGCCTGGTACTGGTTCGACGCGCAGCAAGCCTGGGCCGAGTGCCTGATGGCCCAGCAACGCTTCGACGAAGCCGAGACGTTGCTGCGCGAGCTAATGGATGCGCAGCAAAAATTCTTTGGCGCCTGGCCGGCGCGTGCGGCCGCCACTGAGAGTCTGCTCGGCGCGTGCCTGGCACATGTGCCTCGGCTCCAGGATGTGGCACCCGCCCTGTCGCCGAGTCTGGACGGCCTGCCGGAACACCAGAGTTCCATGCCAAACCTGCCTTGACCAAGGGAGTTGGCGCGCCTCGACGCCTGCCCTTCCTTTCCGTACACTTCCGGGCCGGTATCCGGGGTTTCGGAGATCATTTTCATGATTCGCATCAGTTTGGCAGGGGTGGTTCTTGCAATGGCCAGTATCGCGGGTTGCAAGGAAGAGCCGGCGCGGCCTCCATCCGGCGGCAACTCGGCGAATAAAAGCGCGCCGTCGCGTGCGAGCACGATCGCGTCGGACGAGCTGGCGGCGCGTCTGGAGTCGGCGTATCGCGAGGACAAGCTTACCGCCGGGCTGGCCGCGGCGCGCGAGGTGGCCGATGCCGGCACGAGCGACATCCGGCTGCTGGGACTGGCCGCCCGGGCGTTTTATCGCGCCGGTTATCTGGCCGAAGCTTCGCAGTCAATCAGCAACGTGGACACCTCCAAGGCCGAAGTGCCGTTGCTACTGATCGGCGCGCGACTCTCGCGCGCCCAGGCGAATCTGCCGCTGACCGAGCGCTCGCTCGAGATGGCGCGAAAAGTATCGGCCGATAATCCCGAAGTGCTGAACGAACTGGTTTACCTGCGGATGGCGCAGCGCCGTTATTCAGATGCGGCGCAGGCGGCCGAAACCCTTGATCGGGCGCTCGCCAGCGCCAGCGGCTACCCGGTCGAGACCTTGAAATCAGTCAACGCCGGCCGCGCCGAGTTTCTCAAACAGGCTGGTACCAAACCGCTCAACGTCGTCCAGCATGGCGCGGGGAAAATGGCCTGGACCACAATCCAGGACTTTCAGCGGCCTTACGTGGTCGAGGCCAAGATCAACGGCCACGGACCGTATCAACTGGCGATCGATCTGGTCGGCGGCACCTACGTATCGCTGCCGCCCAAGCTGGCTGAGGAAGCCGAGATCACACCGGTAGCCAATGGGACGGTGCTGACGCTGGATGGTCCGCGCACGGCGCCGTGGGCCGTCGCCAATTCCATCGAGCTGGGGACAGCGCGCATCGAGCGCGCCATCACGCGGATTTTCGAGGAGCCGGCGAAGTTGGAGTATCCGCCGGACGGCGTGATCGGCATCGGAGTTTTTGCGGAGCAGCGTGCCACGCTGAACCGCGCGGCGCGCACGCCAGCGGAGTGGCAGTTTGAAGTGGGGGCATCTGGTCCGCTGGAACCCGATGCCCCTCCGGACCGGGGAACCGAGCCGCTGTTCTACCTGGCCGACAATCGGCCAACCTTCATCACCCAGGTTGAGGGGCGCCGCGCGCTGGCGACGATCGGATCGTACATCGCGGTTTCCAGCGAGAGCCTCGCGCTGCGGCTGGACTTGTATCCGGACACTTTGCCGATGGGGCCGCCGGAAAAAGCGGGTTATCCAACTCCCGGCGTCGGGAGCGGGCTCAGCGAGGCGCATGTGGGCACCAGCCCGAGTTGCCTGGGACGTGCCTGGTGCGTCGACGCGGAGTTCGGCGGGCGCGGCGTTCCGCTCTCCATTGCGTTGGATGCACCCTTCAATGAAATGTACATCGATCGGCTGCTCGGCACGCATCCGGACGTGTTTTATGGAGTAGACATTACGGAGCGGATGGCGAAGCTCATCATCGACGGTCCGCAACGGAAGGTGCAGATCCAGTGGATTCATGTGCCCGAGCCGCCGGCCTCGCAGCCAGCCTCGGCGCCCGCGGCATCCCCAGCGCAAGTCAGCGCGCCAGCGCCTCCCGTGCCAGCACAGGATCAAGGCTTCACGCCGATCGACGCGCAGCCGCCGCCATAGTCCCGATCCGCAGATTGCCCGGATTCACGCAGATCCGATTCTGCGAGAATCTGCGAAATCGGCGGATCAAAAATCATGGATCCGGCCAGCGAGCGCATTCTGGATGCGAATTTCAACCGGGCGCGCGAGGCGCTGCGGGTGATCGAGGATTTTGCGCGCCTCGGATTGGACGACGCCGGGTTGGCGGCGGCTGCCAAGGCGCTGCGGCACGACTTGTCTGAGTTGTTCCGGCGCGACGCGCTGCGCCAGCTCGTGCGAGCGCGCGACATCCTGGGCGATGTCGGCACGCACAATGGTGTACCCAGCGAATATGAGCGTGCGTCGTTGTCGGATGTGGCCGTCGCGGCCGGCAAGCGGCTTAGCGAGGCGCTGCGCCTGCTGGAGGAGTGTACGAAGACCGTCGATCCGCAGCTTGGCGCAGCGTTCGAGCAGTTGCGCTATCGCGGCTATGAGTTGGAACGGCAGCTCGCGGTGCGCTGTGATGCGCCACGGCGTTTCGGTCACGTGCGGCTATACGTCATCATCACCGAGGCGCTCTGCACGCGCCCCTGGCTGGATACGGCCCGAGCGGCGATTGAGGGCGGGGCCGACGCGCTCCAGCTTCGCGAGAAGGAGCTTTCAGACCGGCAGCTTCTGGAGCGCGCCGTGCAACTCGTCGATTTGTGCCGCTCGCGCGGCGTGCTGTGCATCATTAACGATCGGCCGGACATCGCCGTGCTGGCCGGCGCGGACGGCGTGCACGTCGGGCAGGATGACTTGAGCGTCGCGGCCGCGCGCCGCATCGTCGGCGCCGAGCGCATCGTCGGCTGCAGCACGCATACGCTCGAACAAGCACAGGCGGCGGCGCTGGCGTCGCCAGACTACATCGCCATCGGGCCGATGTTCCCGTCGCCCACGAAGCCGCAGTCGCAGGTTGCCGGTCCCGAGACTTTCGCGGCGGTCCGGCGGATCACATCGCTGCCCTTAGTCGCAATCGGCGGAATCCGCACCGATCGCTGGCCCGCGCTCGCGGAAGCCGGCGTAGACCGCGTGTGCGTCTGCTCGGCCGTTATCGGCGCGCCCGATCCCGCCGCTGCGGCGGCGCTGAAGCAGCAATTGCGCGCTGCGCGCCCACAGTGGCGGCTGCGCGCGTAGGGCAGACCGCGCTGAGGACGGCACGGAAAGAATCTGCGCGGATTCGACAGAATCTTGTTGCCACACTCAAGAAGTTGGGGTACATTATCATGATCAGGCAGTAGCGGCGGCGGGCGGTGCATCGCATCGCATCGCATCGCATCGCATCGCATCGCATCGCATCGCATCGCATCGCATCGCGGCTCTCTGCGCGAGCCCTAGTTTCAGTTCGGGCGGCCGGGAGGGACTGACGAACGTCATCAAGTTTTGTGCGTGCGTGCTGTTTCACAAATCGGCCGCGCGTGACGGCTGGGCTGCGCACGCGAGCATGTAATACAGGAGTTGCTGCCATGAAAGTCTTGTGTCTTGGGGTGGCGCTATGCGTCGTTTGCCTACCGGTCGCGGCGGCGGTCGCGGCGATCTACGGCTGGGATGGCGGTGGTGCCAACAACTTGTGGACGACCGCCGGTAACTGGCGTGGCGACGTCGTTCCGCCACCGACTCAGAATCAGGACATCGACATCCGCGCAAGTTACCTGGTCAGCCCCTTTCAAACGACCGCCAATTGGAGCTATGCCACGAGCGGCACCTATGCCTCGATCTCCGTCAGGGCGAACGCCACGTACGGCATGGTGCTCCAGAAGACCGGCACGGGAACGCTGAATGCCGGGGCGCTCTTGTTCGTGGGCTACGACTCGACCCGCAAAGCAGCCTTGGACGCGGACCAAAGCCTGACAGGCACGTCGCTGACGGCTCAAAATGCCGTCGCGCTCGATGTCGCCTCCGGGGCCACGGTCGACATCAACGGCTCGTTCAGCGTCGATGCGATCAACGGCGCCAGTTTGTGTGAGAAATTCGGTGCCGGGAGCCTGACGCCGGATACGCTCTATTGCAAAAGTGGCGACACGGCCGGCGAGCACGTGACATTTTTGATCAGCGATGGAAATGTCACGGTCAGCAGCGCTACCGATCCGCTCACGTCCATCGAAGCAGCCAATACGGTCGACGCGGATGCCACGCTGACATTTGACGGAACGGGGGCCACGTACGACCCTGGTACTCTCCTGCTACTCGGCGGCGACGCCAACCCGAGCATGCCTGGCGGGGAGGCGCTGTTCGACTTCGACGCCGGCACGCTGACAGATCCGGACGGTGTGAAGATGTACGGGCTCTCCCGGATCGATACGGAACAGAGCTTTGTTACCGACACGTTCCTCGTGGGTG
>DASXUA010000458.1:0-4828 GCA_036505095.1 Phycisphaerae bacterium | reverse complement strand
GCCGGTTTGGCAATGCCCTTCGCTTCCGACTCGCGGCGCGCGAGCCTGTGCCTGGTGTTGGCGGCCGTTCCCATGTTCTCGATCGCCATCGCCGGTGTGCTGGCCGCAAACCGGCTCGAGTCTCACCACCCGCGGCGTCAGAATCCGCGCGAAGCACCCCCGGCCCAGGGCGATCGTGTGCCGTTGATGCTTCCGGCCGCGTTGTTTGGCGCGAACGTCGCCGTGGCGCTGCTGGCGCTGACGTGGATTCATGCAGCCCCGGAACCGCACGGTGCGGCGCTGCCATCGGCCAGCTTGACTTTGCTCGGATTGGCCGCGGGCGCGGCGGCGGCGTGCCGGCGGGTTCGCGGTCGATTGATGTCGGGCGGCGCAGTCGGGGGAGTTTTCGTCGCCGTAGGCTTGCTGCTGGCGCTGACCGCTTACATGGCGCAGGAGGTGCATGACGCAGCGCTGCCGAGCGCGCTGGTGCGCCGTCTGTTGATGCTGCTGGGCGGCGCTAGCACCGCCGCCTGCGGCTACGCGGCGACCACCTGCTTTCTCGCGCTGCTCGATCGCAGTGGTAGCCGCACGGAATGCGGCGCGCGCGGGTTTTCGGCCGCTTGCGTCTGCGCCGCGCTCGCGTGCCTGGTGGTCTCCCGCCCGCTGGTTGAGCGGTTGGGAATCCTACCGATCGTGTTGACCGTGAGTTGGATCGTCGCCGGACTGGGGGGAGCGCTGCTGATTCACGAGCGGCACCAATTGGCCGACGATCCGGGGCGTCGCCGCGCCGCCTGGCTGGCCATCTCGGTGCTGCTGCTGATGACGCTGCCAGCGGCCCGCGGCTTGCGCGCCGGCCGAGCTACGCCCGATAACGCCTTGGCGGCGGCCACGAGCCGGCATACATCGCGCTAGGTAGGAATGCAGAATCACTCACCCAGGTGGGTGGCATGGGTGGCATGGCTTCACGGCGGAGCCGGGTAGCCATGCGCGCGAGCATGCTTACCCGCTGTGCGTGAAAGCATGCCACCCGTGCTACCCATTTGCAAGGCAAATCATACTGCATGCGTACTTAGCTCAAGCTGAAAGTCCGCAATTCCGATTCACGGCTGACGCCGTGCGCCCGGAGAGTTGATATGGACCGCAGGACGGCACACCGGCGCGCCGGGGTGACGCTGGTTGAAATCCTGATTGTGCTGATCGTACTTAGTGTGCTGGCGGCCGTAGTGGTACCCCGTTTCAGTGCTGCCAGCACCGACATGCGCCGGGCGGAATTGCTGTCACAACTCGAGACCCTTCGCGGGCAGCTTCGGCGCTATGAGCGCGAACACAGCGGCGCGCGCCCGCCACGGGCGGATTTCGAATCGGCGATGACCTCGCGCGCTCACGACGATGCCGCGCGGGCTGCTGCGGAAGTGCTCGAAGCCTATCTGCCGAGCATCCCCAAGAACCCCTACAACGGGCTGAATACGATCGGCGATCCGGCGGCGCCGCTGGGCACGACGGGCTGGATCTACGACGACCAGACCGGCGATTTCAAGGCCAATGACAGCGCTGCGGATCGGGCCTGGTGACGACTAGAGGATGAATATGCGCGAACCTGAAACAGCGGTAGCCGTTCCAAGTTCATCGGAAGCTCCCCCGTTGCGCTGGTGGCGGCGCGGCCTGACAGTGCTGATAATCGCGACCTGTCTGCGGGTCTGGCTGGGGCCGGCGAACCTGGAGTCCATCGCCCAGGCCCAGATTCCGGATGCCGGCCTGCAGCGCAAGCAGTTGCTCGAAGAAGCCCAGCGGACCAACCAGATCCTGTCCGATATTCTTTCACTCCTTCAAACGCGCACGCTGAAAGTCCGGGTAGAGAGTACCGATAAGACAACAACGACTCAGCCACCGCGCTAGAGAACTAGAGCACTGGAAACGAGAGACTAGGCCGGCCATGGCGCGTGATCGGCATGCGTCGGTTCTGTTTCGACTCCCTAGCCTCTAGTCGCTGACTGGGAGATGGATCGATGGCGATTTGGCGATGGATCGCGCTGGCCGGCTGCGCGTGGCTTCTGCCACCGGGCATCGCCCGCGCGCAGACGGCCGACCCGCCCGCCAGCGAGAATGAATCGGGGTTGGCGCAACCGGCCGTCAATGTGTCCGAGCGCGGCACGGTTGAAATGCATGTGGCCGACATGCCGCTGGCTACCGTGCTGCAGATGCTCTCGCTGCAGAGTCGCCGCAACATCATCGCCGCGCCGGGCGTCAGCGGCAGCGTCACCGCCAACCTTTATGACGTCTCCTTCGAGGAGGCGCTGGACGCGATTCTCGTCGGCGCGAATGCCGGCTACCGCACACAGGGCAATTTCATCTACGTCTATACGCGCGAGCAACTCGCCGAAATGGCGGCGCGCGAGAAGGCGCCGGCTACGCGCGTGTTCCGGCTTTCGTATATCAGCGCGGCGGATGCGCTGGCGGCCGTGCAGCCGCTGTTGACGCCGTCGGTCGGACAGATGTCCGCGTCGAAGCAGCCGGCCGCCGGCGTCGGTCCGTCCGCCGAGGAAGGCGGCGGCAACAGCACCGCCAACAACGATTACCTTATCGTTTCGGATTATCCCCCGAAACTCGAGCAGATTTCGCGCGTGCTGCGGGAGCTGGACTTGCGCCCGCAGCAGGTCCTGATCGAAGGCACCATCCTGCGGGCGGAACTCAGCAACGACAACTCGCTGGGCATCGATTTCACGTTGCTGGGCGGCGTGAATTTGCAGATGCTGGGGGCCACCTCAACCGGCATTCAAAACGTCACGCTGGGGCAGTTGCCGGCGGCCGAGTTCAAGGACGTCAACACCAACATCAGCACCAACTTCACGGCCGCCGTGCCGCCGGGCGGCCTGAGCTTCGGGATCATTCACAACGACATCGCCGCATTCGTCCGGGCGCTGGAGCGCGTCACCAATACCAGCGTGATCGCCAATCCCAAGGTGCTGGCGCTCAACAAGCAGAAGGGCCAGATGATCGTCGGTCGCCGCGACGGTTACCTGACCACCACCGTGACCGAGACGCAGACGATCCAGACGGTCGAGTTCCTGGAGACCGGCACGCTGCTCATTTTCCGGCCATTCATTGGCAACGACGGCTACGTGCGGATGGAGCTGCACCCGAAGGACAGCATCGGCGGTTTGACGGCCGCCAACCTGCCGTTCGAACAGACCACCGAAGTCACCACCAACGTCGTTGTGCGCGACGGACAGACGATCCTGATTGGGGGCCTGTTCCGTGAAACCGGTTCGAGCAATCACGCCCAGATCCCGCTGTTGGGCAGCATTCCGCTGGCCGGCACGCTTTTCAAGAATCAGACCGACGACACCTCGCGGGAGGAAGTGATCATCCTGCTGAGCGTGCACATCGTGAAGGATGACGCCCAGTACGCCGCCGAGAGCCGCGCGCAGCTCGAGAACATCGAGCGCACGCGCGTCGGCCTGCGCCGCAAGATGATGTGGAATGGTCGCGAGCGGCTGGCGCAGGCCTACTATCGCGCGGCCCTGGAGCAGTATGCGCGCGGGCACGAGTGCCTGGCGCTGTGGAACGTCCAGATCGCGCTGCACAACAATGAGCGGTCCCTGTCGGCGATCAAACTCGAGGAAGAGATCCGCGGGCGGCGCGCCTGGGAGGATGAAGGCAGCATCACGCGCGATTTCCTGCGGGGCATCATCGCGCGTGAGCGCGGCATCGAGGAGCCACCTTTCGGCCGACCGGCGCCGCCGTTCGAGCGCATCGAAGCGCCGCGCGGGCCGAGCGGATTCGAGGAAGCCGAGCCCGAACACGTACTGGAGCGGCATTAATGCGGAGGAATTCCATGGCTGCAGCGAAACCGCCGCGACGCGAAGATCGCCAAGGTAGCAAGGTGTCTCGCGCGCTCGCTTTCTTGGCGATCCCGCCACGGCGGATCGGCGACTTGGCGTGTTGGCGGTTCAAAATAGCGCCTGGACGGTTGCCAGGTGCGACGATCGCTTTCGCGACCCTGTTCACCGCCGGCTGCGCGCTGCTCGGCCAGAAACAGGAGAAGCTCGAGGCCCAGCGCAACTGGAACGAAGTCCGCGCCCGCGTGAAATGCCAGCTTGCGCGGCAGCAACTCGAATCCGGCGCCTTCGATGATGCGCTCACGAGCGCGCAGGAGGCCATCAGCCTGGATGCGACCGATCCCGCCGCCTTCGTCGTGGCCACGCAGGCTCATATCGAGAAGGGCGACTGGACCGCGGCCGTGCGCACCATCGATACCGCCGAGCGTAATCGCAAAGCTGACGGACGGGGCGCTTCCCGAACCGCATCCAATTCCGGGGAAAGCTCAGCGTCGTCGCAAGCCTGGGCCGAATTGCTCTATCTGCGTGGTGTAACGTACGAGCGTCAGGGAGCGTTCGCCGAAGCCACGGCGAACTATCACCAGGCGCGCGAAATGGCGCCGGTCGCCGTGCACTATCTGGTCGCCGAAGTGGAATGCCTGGTCGCCGACGGCCACATCGACGAGGCCGGGCAACTCCTGGCGCTGGAGGGCGAGCACTATCCGGCCGACGGGACGATTGATCTGCTCGCCGCCCAAATTGCGCAGCTCCTGGGCGACACGGGCGCCGCCGCCGCCCACCTGCGCAGCGCGATGGCGCACGTCGACGATGATGCCGGCGTCTCCGCGCAGTACGGAGCCTTGCTGGCCAAGTCCGGCCGGCACGCGGAAGCCGTGGCCGTCCTGCAGCCGCTCGTCGAAGGCAAGGGCGCGGAGGCGCCGCCCAGTGTCGTGCGCGAATTGGCGTCCAGCCTGCTGGCGTTGGCGCGCTACGAGCAAGCGCACACACTGCTGCTGGAGCGGGTGCAAGCC
>DASXUA010000457.1:0-9274 GCA_036505095.1 Phycisphaerae bacterium | reverse complement strand
CTGACCGCAAACACCGGCACGGCCAGCTCAGGCGCCTTCGTGTCTATCAACGAGACCGCCAACGAATTATGGCTGACATTAAACGAAGACGTCAGCGCCCCCATCAGCATCCAGCTCATGCCCTGAAAATTCGTCGCAAGTCTTGTACCGCCAGTGTGGCATGGCTTCACGGCTTCAGCCGGGTAGCCATGCCGATTGTTCGCCGCACGGTTGACTTAACAGCAGCTTCTGGAGAAGATGATTCTCTGCCGCGCCGTTGGAGCCGCGACTTCCTGCCGTCGTTACGAGGGGATTGAACATGTCGTCAGCGTTTCGCTTCCCGCTGCGCGCGGGCTTGTACGTGTTGCTCCTGGGCGCCTCCGCCTTCGGCCAGTGGTCGAGCGATCCGTTCAATAACCTGTCGCTGGCCGACCGCACGAACGAACAGGTGCAGCCCAAGGTGCGCGCCACCGCCGACGGCGGCTGCTACGTAAGCTGGTTCGACAACTTTTCGGGCGGATATGACGTTTATTTGCAGAGGCTCGACGCGGCCGGCTTCGAGCAGTGGCCGCATAACGGCATTCTGATCGCCGACCGCGCCGTCTCATCCACGGTCGATTACGACATGATCGTGGATGCCGACGGCAACGCGGTCATCACCTACAACGACGACGGCGGTGTCGCCGGCGCGCCGCAGCAGATCGCGGTGAACAAGGTCAGTCCGGCCGGCGTGAAGCTCTGGGGACCATCGGGCGTGACCATCAGCAGCGGCACGGCTTTCAAAGCCAACCCGCGCGTGGTACAGCTCTCCACGGGTGAGTACGTGGTCGGCTACAGCACCGGCTCGCCGCAGTTCTGGGTGATGCAGAAGCTCGACACCAACGGCGTGCCGCAGTTTGCCGATCCCGGTGTATCAGTTACCGAGGCCAGCCACTACCTGGCACTGAGCGACATGCAGCCGGCGCTGAACGGTGAGTTCATCGCGCTGTGGGTGCGCGGCAGCACTACGAATCCCATCACCAGTTCCAAAGCGCTCTACACGCAGAAATACGATTCCTCCGGCACTGCGGTGTGGAACGCTGGCACTCCTGTGATCGTCTTCAACACGACCTCCATCCAGAACGGCTATTTCCCGACCTTCCTGCCCGACGGCAACGGCGGCGCGGTCAACGGCTGGTACGAAATCGGCGGCGCGCGCAACGCCTACATCCAGCACGTCCTGCCCAACGGCACGCTCAAGTTTCCGGCGCCCGGCATTGCCAACACTGGATCGACTCCGGGACGCATCCGCATCGGGGCGGGCTTGGCCTACAACGCCGCGTCCGGAGACTATTTCCTGGCCTCGCCCGAGAGTGACGCCAGCCCGCAGGGTAACTACACCTGCATCGTCAATCGGATCGACAGCGGTGGCACGCGGCAATGGGGCAATGACGGCGCGCAGGTCGTCGGCCCCAGCGGCTCGAATCAGACCTCCTTTGTTCAGTGCCAGACCGTCGGTGACGGCACGTACGTGTTTGGGCTTCTGGCGCAGTCGTCGACGACGCACGTCGTGTTCGGAGCGCGCGTCAACTGCGACGGCACCATCGCCTGGTCGAACCTGCCTTCGGCGACCGTCGTCGCCAAGTCGCGCCTGAATTCGGCGCTCAGCACGCAGGGCTTTGCGATGCTGGCCTTCGGCAACGGTGCGACCGGCGCGGTCGATATCCAGGCACAGAACGTCAACCCCGACGGCTCCTTCGGCTACGCACCGCCGCCAGTCGTCACGATCGCGTCGGCCAATCCACCCGCGGCCGCCAGCAACCCATATGCGCCCGGCCAACCCTATCGCGACGTGCTGGACACCGGGACGGACAACACGCTGAGCGCCGGCATCGGCGGCGCCGGCACGCAGCGGCAGGGTGGCATTGAGTACGCGGAGATCAGCGTCACCCTGAGCGCCGCGCCGGTTTCGACGCCTTCGTTGTGCAACACGCATATCAGTTGCACTGGCGGCAACTGCCCGACGGTCACGTCGGTCAGCGGCAGCGGCACCGGTCCGTACACCATCACGCTGAGCGGCGTCATTCCTCCGCTGGAGTGCACGACGTTGACCTTCGTCGGCGCCACGAGCGATAAGCTCCAATATCAATCGGCGCCCGGCGACCTGAATCTCGACGGCTCGGCCAACACCGTCGATCTGCTCTGGCTGGTGCAGCGTCTCAATGACGGCACGGCCAATCAGCCCGCGAACCTGGCGCACTACAATGTCGATCGCAGCGCCGGCGCCAGCCCGGTGAACACCACGGACCTGCTGCGCCTCGTTCAACTCCTGAACGGCGTCAACACCACCCAGGTCTTCAACGGCTCGTCAGTGGCTCCTTGCCCGTAGGCATTCTTTTGACGTTAAGGCACCGAGGAGCGCGCTCGGACCCTTCACGTCGCAGATCCGCCGTGGCGGGCCAGTGCGAGGTACATGCGCGCCTGTATCACTTGCGCCATCACCCCGCCCTGGCGGGCGGGGTTCTGATACGCGCTCGGCATCCTCGGCATCTCGGCGTCAATGTCTCAGGCGCTACTACGGGCGGCGCACTCGCGCGCGACAGGCACAAGCCACCCCTTCTGGCATGCCGATATTCCCGAAGATAATGCCGCATGGACGGCTGCCGGCCCGCTTTCTTGATGCTGGCGGCCGTGGCGGATAAACTCTGGTGAAAGTCTCACAAGCGGCACGGCCGTCCGCCGCGGCGGATGGCGTCTCCGCAACCCCTTGCTACGCCGCAACGGGCTTGGCTGAGGCTCGCACGGTTAGCAGCCGCAGAGGCCGGCTGCGACGTACAAGGAAACCAACCGGCCGCTGCCTTTACCGGAAGAAATCCGCAGGGGAACGGCCACCAGGGAGGAACCCACGATGTTTGAACGATTCACGGACCGGGCTCGAAAAGTGATGGCTCTGGCCAATCAGGAAGCCCAGCGCTTCAACCACGAATACATCGGCACAGAGCACATCCTTCTCGGCCTGGTCAAGGAGGGCTCGGGAGTCGGCGCCAACGTCCTGAAAAACCTCGAGGTCGACCTGCGCAAGGTCCGTCTCGAAGTCGAAAAGCTCGTCAAGAGCGGGCCGGACATGGTGACGATGGGCAAGCTGCCCCAGACGCCGCGCGCCAAAAAGGTCATCGAGTACGCGATCGAAGAGGCGCGCAATCTCAACCACAACTACGTCGGGACCGAGCATCTGCTGCTGGGCCTGCTTCGCGAACAGGACGGGGTCGCGGCCCAGGTCCTGATGAATCTTGGTCTCAAGCTCGAAGAGGTCCGCGAGGAGGTGCTCAACCTGCTCGGAGCCGGGTCGGAGTCTGAAGAAGGCGCCGCGGCCCAGCCGGCCGGCAGCGAGGCCAAGAAAACCAAAAGCAAGACGCCCGCGCTGGATTCATTCGGCCGCGACCTGACCGAGCTGGCCCGCGAGGGCAAGCTCGATCCGGTCATTGGCCGCCAGAACGAAATCGAGCGCGTCATTCAGATTCTCTGCCGCCGGCAGAAGAACAACCCGGTGCTGCTGGGCGAGGCCGGCGTGGGCAAGACGGCCATCGTCGAAGGCCTGGCGCAGCGCATCATGAGCGGCGATATCCCGGAAATCCTGTCGGATCGGCGGATCGTCGTGCTCGATCTGGCCATGATGGTGGCGGGCACCAAGTACCGCGGACAGTTCGAAGAGCGCATCAAGGCCGTGATGAATGAGGTGCGCCGCGCCCGCAACGTGATCCTGTTCATCGACGAGCTGCACACGCTGGTGGGCGCCGGCGGGGCCGAGGGGGCCATCGACGCCTCCAACGTCCTCAAGCCGGCGCTGTCGCGCGGCGAAATCCAGTGCATCGGGGCCACCACGCTCGATGAATACCGTAAGTACATCGAGAAGGATGGTGCGCTGGAGCGGCGCTTCCAGCAGATCATCGTCGAGCCGCCCAACCGGGTCGATACGATCGAGATCCTCAAGGGATTGCGCGACCGGTATGAGGCGCATCACCGCGTGCAGATTTCGGACGACGCCATCGAGCAGGCGGTCGAATTGTCGAGCCGCTACATCACCGGGCGCGTGCAGCCCGATAAGGCCATCGACGTGATTGACGAGAGCGGCGCCCGCGTGCGGCTGCGCAGCATGACCAAGCCGCCGAACCTATCGCAGCTCGAAAAGGACATCGAGAAGCTGACGATCGAGAAGGACGAGGCCGTCAAGAACGCCGACTATGAGCGCGCGGCCGAGCTGCGCGATCGAGCCGAACAGCTCAAAGCCAAGAAGAGCGACATGAAGAAGGAGTGGCGCGACCGCTCCAAGGAAATCGACGGCTTCGTGGATCGCGACGTCATCTGCGAGGTGGTCTCGAAGATGACCGGCATTCCGCTCATGCGGATGGAAAAGGGCGAAGCCGACCGGCTCTTGCAGCTTGAAACGCAGTTGCACAAGCGCGTGGTTTCGCAGAGCGAGGCGGTCAGTGCCGTGGCTCGCGCCGTCCGCCGTTCGCGCAGCGGTCTGAAGGACCCGAACCGCCCGATGGGCAGCTTCGTGTTCGTCGGCCCGTCCGGCGTGGGCAAGACGTATCTGGCCAAGTGCCTGGCTGAGTTCATGTTCGGCGACGCGGACGCGCTGCTGGTGCTCGACATGTCGGAGTACATGGAGAAGCACAATGTTTCGCGGCTGATCGGCGCCCCGCCGGGCTACGTCGGCTACGAAGAAGGCGGGCAGCTTACCGAGCGCATCCGCCGCCGGCCGTACAGCGTCGTGCTGCTGGATGAGATCGAGAAGGCCCATCCCGACGTGTTCAACATGATGCTGCAGATCATGGAGGAAGGCCGGCTGACCGATTCGTTCGGGCGGCACGTGGACTTCAAGAACTCGATCATGATCATGACCTCCAACGTCGGGGCGCAGCGCATCACGCAGCAGGGAACCTTCGGATTTACCAAGCGCGATGAGCACGTCGATTACGAGAAGATGAAGACCATGCTCAAGAGCGAGCTGGAGGGCGCGTTTCGGCCCGAGTTCCTCAACCGTGTGGATGAGATCGTGGTCTTCCGCAAGCTGACGCACGACGACCTGGTGCGCATCGTCGATCTGGAGGTCGGCAAGCTGGCCACGCGCCTGGTCGAAAAGGGCCTGACGCTGGAGCTGACGCAGGAAGCCAAGGATTTCCTGATCGAGAAAGGCACCGACGAGAAGTTCGGCGCCCGCCCGCTGCGCCGCGCGATCGAGCAGCACGTCGAAGACCCGCTGTCCGAAGCGCTGCTGCGCGACGAATACCAGGGCAAGAACCGCGTAGTCGTTTCCCTGCGGCCCGGCGAGCCCAAGGCGCTGATGTTCGAAGGCGTCGGCGGCGGCGGACCCGTAGGAGCGGTCTCCGAAGGCGACCTGGCCGCCGCCGGCGGCGCCGTCCCGGAAGCCACATAGCGCGGGGATTCACCCCGTCGGACAATTCAAGCGGGCGATCCGGCGTTTTCGCAGTCGAGTACTGCGGCAGCGCCGGGTCTCGTGTCGTTCTTGCCTGTTCGTCACGAGCCGGCCACTCACTATGCACGGCATGTTCAGCGCTGCACATCGACGACGACGATGGGTGCAGGCGGCGCGGCATTGTGCCCATGCATTGTGCTCGCGCGCATGAGCTTGGCGGTTCTCGGAGAGACATACAGCGCACCGCCCGACTTTGATGCGAGCGTCCCTCGAGACTGAATCACCTGAAACTGCGTCAGCAGCGCATCCGGCGGCGGCGGGTCCGCGCTGAACGGTGCAGCCAGGATGGTTACACGCCCGGTGCGCGGCGCGCGCCGCGCACACCAGCCCAAAATGCCATCCACATAGCCGCGTGTGAGGTCGCTGCCCGCGTCGAACTGCATGCAGATGAGTAGCACCGTGACAGTTGGGCCGCTGATCTCGAACGCCAGGGCTTGCGTGTCGCTGGTGGGCTGCACGAGGGATTTCACGATCGGTCCGGCGCGCGTGTCGGCCAGGATCGCCAGCCAGGGACCGCTGCCATCGGCGTGGGCGGGGACGGCTTCGCAGGTCCACGTCGGCCCGAGCGCGGCGGCCACGTGCTCAACTTGCTGGCGATCGGCCGCGCCCTGCAGCGCGATGACTTGGGCACGCACGCCGGCCAGCGACGCAGCCAGCGCGCGAATGGCATCGTCAGCGATCCGCGCTGAGCCGGGCGGGTCCGCGCGGAGGTCCCAGGTCGCCACGCGCAACGCATCGCTGCGCGGGGCCGGTAATCCGCCGAGCGGGTCGTGCGGTGCGCGCCACAGCCAGTAGCCCGCGCCGGCGGCGACGATCAGCAGCGTTAGCGCCAGCGGCGCCAGCGGTAAGGCCCGATGGTGCCGAGGGAGCGGGACGACGCGCGCGGCATCAGGATCGAGGGATTTCATGGAACGTCAGTGTGTCACTGGTCAGATCGAGGGTCGCCACGCTGCGCGGAATGGCCCGGTGCAGCGCGCCGGGATTGATGACGCGCATGCGGCCGATGCGTTCATCGCGCCGCTGATGCGTGTGGCCGTGCAGCAGATAATCGGCCGCCGCGCTCGCGAGCGCCGCTTCGAAGCCGCGCTCGTGCCCGTGAAACACCAGGATGCGCTTGCCCGCCAAGTTCAGCTCCAGCGGGACAGCGCTCGGCGCCGTCAGGCCCACACTTTTCAGATAGGTACGCAGGCCCGCGTCCGGCTGATCGGTATTGCCCCACACGAATTGCACGGTCCGCCCGACGAATTGGTCCAGCACCTCGATGCCGCCCACGTCGCCACAATGGATCACCTGCTGCACGCCGAGCCGGTCGAACAATTCCAGCGCGGCGCGCACCCGGCGCGAATGTCCGTGACTGTCGGAGAGAATCCCGATGAGCATACCCGCCGCCTCGAACCCGTTTAGCTTTGTACCGCATCCGCGTGGAGCGCTCAAACCAGCGTGATGGCGTGGTGGTGGAAGTGCACGTACAATACCGACATGCATCTGCCCCGCGCGAAACAAAGCAGGCGGGACGCCTGCACCACAATTGCCCGGCGGGACGCTTGCACCACAATGGGGCGCGCAAAGACGCAAAGGCGCAAAGAAGGCGCGCGTGCTTTGCGCCTTGGCGTCTTTGCGCGCGATATCCCGGCGCGCCGGGCAGCGGCGCTACTATTTCTTCTTGTGGCGGCGCCGGTCTGGGGCGTCGAATTTCGCATGACTTATCCCGAAAGCGTCCGCACTGCCCCATTCACCGGCCGGGTTTACCTCATGTTCGTGCGCGAGAACGCTGCAGCGGGCGAGAGTCCTGCCCCCCGAGGAGGGCGTGAGCCGCGCTTCGGACCGGACTGGTTCGATCCGCAGCCGTTCTTCTCGCAGGAAGTCACGGACTGGAAACCGGATGAGACCCTGACCTTCGGCAACACCGTCGCCGGTCTGACAGGCCCTCTGGGAGAATTGGCCGCGGGCGCCTACCGCGTGCAGGCCATCATGCGCAGCAATCTGGACTCGCCCAGCATCGGGCGCGGCAGCGGCAACATCTACAGTACGGTCCGCAGCGTCACCATCGAAGCTTCCAACTTGGCGGGCGAGACGCCCGCCCCCCAGCCGATCTCACTCAAGCTCGATCAGGTAGTCGCGGAGCGCGAGTTCCCGTCCAGCGCGCGGCTGAAGACGATTGAGCTCCGCAGCCGCCTGCTGTCGGACTTCTACGGCCGCGATGTGCTGATGCACGCGGCCGTCGTGTTGCCGCCGGATTTCGAGGAGCATCCCGACGCCCGCTATCCAGCGCTGTACGTCATCCCCGGCTTTGGTGGCGATCACCGCATGGCGCAGATGTTCATGCGCATGGGCGCGGCGAAATCGGCGATCGTCAAGATCGTGCTCGATCCGTCGGCCTACACCGGTCATCATGTCTTCGCCGACTCGGAAAACAACGGACCGCGCGGCCGGGCACTGGTGGAAGAGTTCATTCCCTACATCGAGGAGCACTTCCGCGTGGAGCGCTCCGGCAGCCACCGCTACCTGACCGGCATGTCTTCCGGCGGCTGGAGCAGCCTGTGGCTGCAAGTCACTTACCCGGATGTGTTTGCGGGCGTGTGGTCGTTCTCACCCGATCCCGTGGATTTCCGCGATTTTCAGGGCATCGACATCTATGCCGACGGCGCAAACATGTTCCGCGACGCGGAAGGAAAGCGGCGTCCGCTGGCGCGCCGCGGCGAAGAAGTGATGATCTGGTACGACGCTTTCGCCGCCATGGACGAGGCGATCGGGCTGGGCGGTCAGCTCCGCTCGTTCGACGCGGTGTTCAGCCCGAAGGGTGCCGACGGTCATCCATCGCGCTTGTGGGATCCGCGCACGGGCGCGATCGACCCGGCCGTGGCCAAAGCCTGGCAGAAGTATGACATTCGCCTGGTGCTGGAGCGCAATTGGCCAGCACTCAAAGACAAACTCGCGGGCAAGTTGCACATCATCGTCGGCGATCGCGATACCTTCTATCTGGAAGGCGCCGTAAAACGTCTGGCCGCCAGCCTCAAAGACCTCGGTAGCGACGCCGAGGTCGTCATCCTTCCGGGCGTCGACCACGGCGGATCGTTCTCCCCCGCGCGCCTCGCCGCGATAGACCAGACGATCACGGAGCGCTTCGCGAAGAAGGACTCTGAGGGACTGAGGGACTGAGCAATTGCTTGACTTTCCCTCTTCAGCTCCTCAGAGCCTCTGAGTCCGGGCATATGACGGGTATCGCAGGCTGACGTAAGGCGTTCGGGCTTCTGAGTTGGATTGCATTCGTCCGGGGCCGCATCTAACATGAATGCATGACCATCGCTGAGAACATCCGTGAAAAACTCGAGCGCGAGCCGTTTGAGCCGTTCCGGGTGCGCGTCAGTAGCGGCGATTCGTACGTCGTTCACGATCCGGCACTGGCCGTCCTGATGAAATCGGAACTGTTCATCGCCGAACCCAATTCAGACCATCACGTTTTCGTTCGCCTGCGGCATATTGCAGCCCTGGACACCGTGTCGCGCGCCAGTGGCAACGGCCGCGGCCGCCCGCCGCGCAGACGCCGGTGAACGATAGACCAGACGATCACGGAGCGCTTCGCGAAGAAGGACTCTGAGCGACTGAGGGACTGAGCAGTTGCTTGACTTTTCCCCGTCAGCTCCTCAGAGCCTCTGAGTCCGCACCGCCCGTCCCATAATCCACGACTGTCAGCGCGGGGCGCGCATCAGTCCCGGCTTTTCACGACCGATAGATACAAGGAGTCATCGCGGCGCCGCATATCTCATAATTGGCGCTGGCGAATGGACAGCCCTAGCCGGAGATACGCATGAACAG
>DASXUA010000456.1:0-9138 GCA_036505095.1 Phycisphaerae bacterium | reverse complement strand
GAATTGCGGATTGCCTCAGGCGATCGCCGATTGTCGATTTCCGATTGGCCGCGAAAAGGCACACAAGGCGCAGATCACGGGCGCCGTCTGTTTTGTGCCGCGTGCGCCTGTTTGCGGCAATTATGGCAGAACTCAGCGGCGGCTTGTCTTACGAACCTGATCCGCGGCGCGATAGCCGCTTCCGATGGCGCCGGCGACCGTGCCGCTCATTTCATCGTGCGTGGCTTCGCCGGCGAAAAAGAGCGTATTCTCGATAGGGGCTGCCAGTTGCTTGGGCGCCTCCACGCCGCCGACGGCTACGTAGCTGTAGGCGCCGCGCGCGAACGGGTCGGCCTGCCAGTCGCAGACGTGCGCGGCCTGCAATTGCTCGTCCAATCTCCTTCGCGGCACGCGCATGATGTGCGCCAGCGTCTCCAAAGCTGAGGCAAGTACGACTTCGCGCGGCTGATGCGAATGGGCGTCGGCCTGCGGTCCGCCGGACCAGCCGGTCAGCACGGGGGCGCGGATTGGCAGGCAGGTCCACCACGTCGGAAAGGGTGCGCCCGGTGCGTGCAGGAAGCACAAGTCTTCCATGCCGCGTTCCCAGAAGGCTTCGCGAAAGCGGAGGATGACCTTCACGACCGGTCCCATGACCAACTTTCCGGCGGCTTCGCGTTTGTTTGGAAGATCGGGATCAAATGCTATAGCGCCCGCCTGGCCCGGCTGAGCCAGCAGCACGCCCAGCGGCAGCGTGATCACCGCGCATCGCGCGCGGAAGCTGCGCTCTATCGAGCCACTGGCCGAAGTCGTGTCGGCCCGCACATCCCCGCGCCTCCACCGCAGGCTTTTCACGATGGTTTTCAGGCGCAGGTCGCTACGCTGCGGGTCGAGCGCTGCGTGCAGCCGGCGAATGACGGCGTCGTAGCCGCTCATGATTCGAAAGTGTTTATGTCCGCCTGATTGCTGAGCAGCCTTCTGCGAGTCCTGCAATGATCGGGCGCTGATGATACGCGCGTCCGAGGCATTGAAGCCCTCGACGTAAGACGCGGCCAAGGCGCGGGCCTGCGGAGCGACGCCTTTCCCCTGCCGCGCCATGAAATCGGCGTAGGACTGATCGCGGCGGCCGAGTCGCGCGAGCTTCGCCAACACGCCGTCGATTTGTTCCCAGACGTCTGCCTGCGCGAGCCGACCGCGCCATCTGACCCAATGCGTGTCCGCCACATCGTACGCTGCCAGCGCGGCCGAGTGGATGATGTCCCAAGTCTCGTTCGGTTTGCCGTGCACGAATTCGGCGCCGAATTCGATCGGCACGCACCACTCGGGATCGTGCCGCGTGTGCACGCGCCCGCCGACGCGCTCGCGCGCCTCCAGCAGCAGGACGTGCATGCCGGCGGCGGATAGGCGACCGGCGGCGGCCAGACCGGCCGCCCCGGCGCCGACGATAATCACATCCGCGTCCACTCGCGCCACGGCGGGCACTCGTTAAGGACGGCCGATCGCGCCCGGATTGTTGTTGAACAGGTCGTTGACCGTGGCGAGGTCCTCTACCTGGTCGACGATTCCGCCGTTGTCGAAGACCACGCGAAAGGCCGTCGAGGCGGAGAATTGATAATCGATGACGAACCCATCGGGCAACTCGTTATTCTTGATGCGCGTGTTGAGCGTATTGATGTTGAACTTGTTCTCCGGTCCCGGCTTGACCACGGTGAGCTTGTTGCGCGTTTCCCTCATCATCGGCCGCCAGAACTTCGGCTCGGCCACTTTGACGACCGCCGCCAGCGTCATGCCGGGCGCAATTGCCGACTTGGCCTTGCGCCCCTGTTCGTCCGGATTGAAGGTCGCATACCCTCCGCGGAAATACAGCACCCCGACCCCGACCGCCAGCGCCACCAGCATGACCAGAATGATTTTCACGACATTGCTCCTACCGCTGCCCAGACCTTCGTTCGCCAGCGGCCAAAGACCTCGCGCGCCGCCTGGCGTGAATTGAATGGACGGTATTTTACGAACGCGATCTTCGATTTCAAGCGGGTCCGAGGGGCGCGGGTGCATGACTGGTTTTGCAGGCTGAAGTGAGGTGTTCGGCTTCGTGTTGCCCCGGTAGGGGCGCGCTAAGACAGCCCAGGGCAACGCCCTGGGGCTCGGGGTGCCGCTCGGCGAGAGCCCTGCAAGGGCGCGCTAATGGCGCACCGAGCAGTTGGCGCGCCCTTCCAGGGCTGGTACCGCGTCAGGTCACAAATGCCCAGGGCGTTGCCCCGGGCTGATTGAGCGCAGGGCTTCGCCCTGCCAAGAGTGCTTGGCTCGGAGGCGCGCGTTAGGCTCGCGCGCAATACTGGACATGCACCCGAGGGGCGCGCAAGCGGCCGTACCCGTTCGGGTCTCCTTCTTCCATGTCCGCTGCCACGGGCGTTAGAATTCTTCTGAGATGCAAAACCGCCGCGACATAAAACGGATATGTAGCTTCTGCGGAACGACCGAGGGAATGATGGTTGAGGGCCCGCGGTTGGTCTTCATTTGCGAAGCATGCGCGGAGCGCGGTCCTCAATCGGGAGCTGAGGGCCAGAGCGGTCATCCGGGCGAGGCGTGCAGCTTCTGCGACCGCAGCGGAAAGGGTTTCGAGATCGCGCTCCGTAAGGGGAAGGCCCGAATCTGCCGAACGTGCATCGGCCGGTGCGCGCAACTCATTCAGAGCGAACGGCGCATCGCCAGCGCCGGCCCGGAGGGGGCTTCGGGATAGGGCGCTGAAATGGAAACCTCGGCTTTCACCAACAGTTCACCGCCTGGCGTATCAGCGCCGATTTCGTCCGAACTGCTCTGCGTCGGCTGCGGCTACAATCTGCGCGGACTCGGGTCAAACGGGCGCTGCCCGGAGTGCAACACGCCAATTCGCCGCTCAGCGCGCGGCGACCGGCTCGAATACGCCGACCCACTTTGGCTTGATCGCGTGCACAGGGGCGTTGCCACGTTCCAGGGCGCGGCGCTGGGCGTTATGGCGTTGGTGATGCCTTACTCGGCGGGCATGTTTAACTGGATATTTCAAGGCGTCTGCGCGCTTGTTATGCTTGTCGGTGTATGGATGTTCACCGCACTTGACCCGCGGCTCAGTCTCGTTGAGCAGCCACTCGCGTTGCGGCGGTTGACACGCTGGGCGGCCCTGACTGCCATCGCTGTGTGGCCCCTGCATCGACTCGCTTTTTTTCGTCTGCCAGCTTGGTGCGCAGCCGCGGCGGAGGTCATCTTTGTGTTGGCGTTTATCACCAGTATTTCCGGTGGAATGGCTTATGTAGGAAAACTCGTTGAGCGAGTTCCGGACGCGGAGCTTGCGGGCAGAGCATCGCGACACGCGCGCTGGTGCCTTGTGTTCGTCGGTCCGGTGATCCTTCTCTTTCACATATTCGAGGTCTTGGTACCCATCCCCGGGTGGCTGTCACTGCCTTTTCCCTTAAACTGGATCGCGATCCTCCTAGCCATCGGGACGATGGGCTCTTTGCTCTACCTGTTCCTGCTGGTCGCGCCTGTAATGAAGAAGAGTGCCGAGGTCCTACGCGCGTGCGCTGAACGGACGCACTCGTCGTAGCCTGATGCTAGCCCGCGGTAGGTCGCAGGCAGGGCTCCCGGACAAGTGGGTGCGAGAGGGGATTCTCGCGCCAGCGGCAGATTCTCGCGCCGGGATTTATCAGAATCTTCTCAGTCCCTCAGCGTCTCAGCGTCATTCGCACGCCAGCGCCGCCCACCAGGGGCGACGCTACAGGCCGTAAACCGCGGAGAACTTGCGGCGGATGTAATTCATGAACGGCTCGATGGTCAGCGGCGCGCCGGTGACCACCTTCACCAACTCGCCGCTGCGATAGCGCTGACCGTGGCGGTGGATGTTCGTGCGCAGCCAGTCGCGCAGCGCACCAAAATCGCCGCGGCGCAGGCGGTCGGGCAGGTCGCCGATCTGCCGTTCGGCCGCCGCGTAAAACTGGGCCGCGTAGAGATTGCCCAGGGCGTAGGTCGGGAAATAGCCGAAGGCGCCCATGCTCCAGTGAATGTCCTGCAGGCAGCCCTCGCGATCGTTCGGCGGCCGGATGCCCAGCAGCTCGTGCATCTTCGTATTCCAGGCGGCCGGCACGTCTTTGACCTCCAGCTTCCCGGAAATCATGTCGCGCTCCATCTCGAAGCGCAGAATGATGTGCAGGTTGTAGGTGACCTCGTCGGCCTCGACGCGGATGAGCGACGGGCGGACGATGTTGATCGACCCAACAAAGGTCTCCAGGCTCACGTCGCGCAGCGCGTCGGGGAAGGCCTGCTGGAACTCGGAGTAGAACCGCTCCCAGAACGGCCGGCTGCGGCCGACGAAGTTCTCCCACATGCGCGACTGCGACTCGTGAATTCCGAGCGAGACGGCCTTGCCCATCGGCGTGAACATGTGTGCCGGATCAAGCCCCTGCTCGTAGAGACCATGCCCGGCCTCGTGCAGCGTGCCGAAAATCGCACAGGGGAAATAGTCCTCCTGATAGCGCGTGGTGAGCCGCACATCTCCCGGCGTCGTGCCGGAGCAGAACGGATGCGTCGAGGTATCGATGCGGCCGCTCTTGAAGTCGAAGCCGATGGCTTCGGCCAGTTGGCGGCACATACGCTCCTGCGCTGGTCGCGGAAAATGCCGCGCCAGAATCGCCGCGTCCGGCTGGCGCCGTGCAGCAGCAAGCTGGCGCACGAAGGCGGAGAGCGGCTCGCGCAGCGCGGCGAAAACCTTGGCGACGTCGGCCGCTGTAGCTCCGGGTTCGTATTCATCAAGCAGCGCATCATAGCGCTCGCCCTTGTAGCCGATCAGGTCCGCGACTTGGCGTTTCAATTCGAGCAGCTCGCTCAAATGCGGAACGAAGGCCGGGAAATTGGAATCCGCGCGGGCCTTGGCCCAGGCGTCCTTGGCATGCGCGGAGACGCGCGCAATGCGCGCGATTAACTCGGTCGGGATACGGACGGCGCGCTCGTGGATGCGCTTCGTTTCGCGCACGTTGGTGGTGCGGATGGGATCGCCATCTTGCTCGGCCTTTGCCAGCAACTCGCCGACACGCGGATCGGTCCGGCGCTGATGGATGAGGGCCGCCACCAGCGCAAGCTGTTCGGCGCGGGCCGACAAACCGTTCGGTGGCATGAACGTTTCCTGGTCCCAGTCGAGCACGGACTCGACTGATTCCAGCAGGCCGATCTCGCGGATAGTTCCGAGCAATGCGTCATAATGATTCGGCATGACCATTCCCCCTTTGTTGGGCCGAGATGATCGCGGAAATCGACGTGGACCGCAAGCCGGGTGGCACGAGCGATACGGGCTGGCGAGCCGCCGGGTTCATCCCGGCGGCATGTCAAGCAGCAAGCGGGTGGCATGCTTTCACGCGCAGCGGGTAAGCATGGCCGTCATCGCATGGCTACCCGGCTGAAGCCGTGAAGCCATGCCACCCGCCGAATTTCCAATTCGAGATCTCAGATTTCAGATATCAGATTGGGCCCGCTGGGAATAATGACAACTGACCGTCGGCGGACTTTGGGCGAACAGCAGCGGCCGTTTCCGGGTCCGGCCGCTCGACCGCGCCGAGACCGTACCGCTGGAGACACACGCGGAAGAGTTCCTGAATACTGTGCCAGTAGGGACCTTCGCCGCGCATGCGCGTGTGGAAACGCGAGTCGTTCAAGCGTCCGCCGCGCATGTCGCGGATGCGGGCTTCGACCCGTGCCGCCCGGTCGGGCAGCACCTCGCGCAATCGCGTGAGGAACACCGGCCGCACCGAACCGGCCAGGCGCAGCGGAACGTAACCGGCCGAGCAGGCGCCGGCCTCGGCGGCGCGCTGAACGACCTGCCCAATCTCCTGATCGTTGAGCCCCGGAATGATCGGGGCCACCATCACGCCCACCGGTACGCCCGCCTGCGACAGCTTGCGCATGGCGTCGAAGCGCCGCGAGGGCGGCGGCGCCTGCGGCTCGATCAGGCGCGCCAGCGCGTCGTCGGAGAACGGGATACTCTGGAACACCTTGGCACCGGCGGTGCGATTCAGCTCAGCCAGCAAGTCCGCATCGCGCATCACAAGATAGCTCTTGGTGATGATGGCCACAGGGTTTCGATGATCGAGGCAAACGCGCAGACAGGCCTGGGTGATTCTGTAAACGGCTTCCAGCGGCTGATAGCAGTCGGTGATGCCCGAGAAGGTGAGAGATTCGCCGGCCCACTTCGGATTGCGCAGCTCTCGATCGAGCAGTTCGGCCGCGTTGACCTTCACCACCAGCTTCGTCTCGAAATCCGTCCCCGCGCCGAAGCCGAGATACTCGTGATAAGGCCGGGCGTAGCAGTAGGCACAGGCGTGCTGGCAGCCGCGATACGGGTTGACCGACCAGCGGAACGGGACATCGGGGCTTTCGTTCTCGGTAATGACCGACTTGGCCGTCTCTTCGTAGACCTCGACCGTCGCGGCCGGCGGCGGTTCGAGCCACTCGTGCTCGATTCCGATGTACGGATTCGGCGGATTGTCGACGCGCCTCATAAGCCATGTTCTCCGTGCGAGAGTATATTCGGAATTTGTTAGGATAGCAAGCCCTGCGCATGTTTTGCCGCAATCCGCGCAGGCGGCTGCGCACCTGTTGTCCGGGCAGTGCCTCGGCAGGGCGAAGCCCTGCGCTAAATCAGCCCAGGGCAGCGCCCTGGGGCTCGGGACGGCGCGCGGCAAAGGAAGCCCTGAAAGGGCGCGCTAATAGCGCACCGAGCCGTTAGCGCGCCCTTTCAGGGCTGCGCCGCATCACTCCACAAATACCCAGGGCGTTGCCCTGGGCTGTCGTAGCGCGCCCTTACGGGGCAGCCAGGAACTCGAACGCGCGTCAATACCAGCCTTCAATACTTGTCATGCAATTCTTAATCGTGGCGCTGCTTGCGAATCGGTGTGCGAGTCTGTACCTTCGCGTGCGTGCGGTCCAATTGGAGGAGGCATATCGATGACGAGCAAAGAACATGCACTGCGGGTACTGGCGTTTGCGCGTAAGACGACCTTGGCGCTGGTCGAGGACATCCCGGAAAACAAACTGTGCTGGCAGCCGTTCGCCGGCGCGAATCACGTCCTGTGGAATCTGGGGCACATCGGCACGTCCGACGAATGGGGCATCACCGTCTTCGATCCTAACGCGAAGATGGACGAGCAGATGATGAAGCTGTTCGGCTCGGGTACGACGCCGAGCTCCGACGCCAAGGCCTATCCATCCAAGTCGGACGTGCTGGCGTATCTGCATCGCAGCCACGAGCGGCTGCTGGCGGCCGTCAATCGCGCCAGCGAAGCCGATCTCGCCACACCGCTGCCGCCGGATTACGCTGGCTTCGCGCCCGATCGGCTGGGGCTGCTTTACTCCCTCGCGTGGCACGAAGGCTTCCACACGGGGCAGATCAATGCCTGCCGCAAGGCGCTCGGTCTCAAGCCGAAGTTCATGTAAGCGCTAGCACTCGTCGTACGCTCCCTTACGGTCGCGGTTCTGAACCGGCGGCGTCGACAGGCGTACCACGTTCTGAACCGCGAGCGTCCGCGAGCGACGAGGGGCGTCTGCACTCCTTACGGTCGCGGTGCAGCTCGTGGGGGATGACGGGTTCACGGTGGCGGGAACAGAACCGAGTCGCCGCCTTCCTGGCTCAAGGGCACCGTTTTGCCGCCGTGCTCCAGTCCATCGACACCCGGCGTCCATAGTCGGAACGAATCGCCGTTAGGCTCGTAACGAAACGGCTGTTCTGTGAATGGATCGATCGCGGTGCGCGCGTCGAGTCCGCTGACATTCAGCTCCGAGAGCGATGCCGGAAATGAGCGCTTGCGCTGGCGATGTTCGTGCAGCGCCATCGTCAGCAGCGCGGCTCGCCGCCGCGCCTGGGCGGCGGCTTGCAACTGGTAAATGCGCCCAAACACTGGCTGGAGTTTTCTTACCAGCAAGTTCGGTTCGCTCTCTGCCAGGCGATTCAAGTCATCGAATCGTTGACGCGCACTGGGGAAATCACGCCGCAGCGCTTCGGCCCAAGCATCGTAATACTCATCGGCCTTCGCCAGAATCTCTTCGAATGGCATGCGTTCAATTGCCGCCCCGAGGTCTTGTTTGTCGCACCCAAGCTGCCCAGCCAGTGTTTCGATGCGCTCGGAATCAGGAGCCGACCTGCCGCTGACCGGGTCGGTCGTATAGAGACGCTGCAGGGTGTCGTGGAACATCAGCCGCTCCATCTCCACCAGCGGCGCGGCCGAAGGAATCTCAAGCTCTGCCGCAGCAAAGCGCGCACGCAAAGCCGCGTAATCGACAGCCCCGTCCGGAGCACGCAACGGGACGCGCAGCAGTCCCTGATAGGCGATTCCCGTCGTCGCGACGCCGGCCAGATATTCGATCAGGGTCGGCCGCTGCAGCAGTTGACGCCCCACGGCGAGCACGTCGCGATAGTCGTCCGCGGCCGCCTCAATGTGTCCTTCAGACAGCGCACGACTGGCGTCCGCGACCAAGCCGCGCGCCAGCGTGCGCACTGGAGCAAGGTTCATACCCAGTACGGTGGCGTTGATCATGCTGCCGTCTTCGCTCTGCAGGTCATAGCGTAAGGCGGATTTGTGCGCTGCCTGTCGGAACAGATCAAGCGCGCCGGCGTTGGCATCCAGCCATTCCGACACCGCTGCCGCGGATTCCAGATCCCATTCGTTGCTGGCAGCACTGATGGCGGCGCTGAGCATGTCGGTTCCCTCCGTCAGGCTAGCTGCCGCCGCCTCAAGGAGCGGAGCCGAATTGTCGTCGTCTGTGCCGCGGAACTGGTCATTCAGCCAGCTAAGGAAGTCGAAGGGCTCATCGGGGTCCGCGAGCGGCATGGGTTCAGTCGAAGCGAACAAGTCGTCGCCGGCTGCGGTGGCCTCCTCCAGGAGCGACTCGAGTTCAGGCGCGCGCGCCAGCCCAATTTCGCCGCGCCGCAGCAGGTTCCCGGTAGATAATTCGACCAGGAAGATTTCGGTCTCGACAGGACGGACAATCAGATATCGCTCGTCGCGCGAGAAGGCGAACTTCGTGTTGCGGCCCCAGCGAACGGGCGCGCCGCGCTCGCGGGCTTCGGTGGCCGCACGGGCATCGATCAGATCTTCAAGACGGAAATGCCGGATCAGCTCGCCCTCTGGCCCGTAAATCACCAGT
>DASXUA010000455.1:0-5610 GCA_036505095.1 Phycisphaerae bacterium | reverse complement strand
AGCTAACCACTAGCAACTAATCACTAGGAACTGGCAACTGGCATGATCTGGATTTTGGCGACACGCGGGGCGGGGACGAAATTGCGGGCGAGCCCGTTTACTGAGACGGCGATTGAGGGCGTCCATAGCGTGGTGTACCGGCCCGGGATTGCACCCGTGGCGGGAACGGGCGCGAGCGGCGCGCCGCCGCTGGGAACGTTTACGCGCGGCCTCGTGCGGATCAGCGGGGTCGTGTTTTCGTATCACGGGTCGGCGGCCGAGACGCTGCTGGGAATCACCAGCGCGATTGATCTCATCGTTCGTTACCGAGCGGATGGGCAGCGGCGCAAACGGATGCTGCTGGATGTGATCTTCCTGGGCGATGCCACGGTGGTGTTCCCGGCGCTGAATTCAGGTTTGTCGGAGCTGATCGGCGTGCCGTTCCGCGTGCAGATTCCGGAGGGCGAGACGCTGGCGGACCATGTGGTGGATGCGGCGGACACGTAGGGATTGCGGATTGCGGATTGCGGATTGATTTCCGATTTCCGATTTCAGGACGCTGAGGCGCTGAGAGACTGAGAAGAGAAAACCGAAAGCCGAAAACCGAAAACCGTGACGGGGAATTCAGGTGCTTTCGGCTGATGTCTGCTCAGTTTCTCAACTTCTCAGTGCTTCGTTGAGGCGCAAGTGAAATGTCTCGATCTGATGTGATGTCGATGGCGGGGGAGGTGCTCGAGCGGCAGGAGGCGGAACTGGCGCGCGCGGCAGCGGTGGAGGTCGAGCGGGTCGTTGCGCAGTTCGCGACGGGCAATGGACACATCGATCAGGTCTTCTCGCTGGGCACGGCGTTCCGGCTGGTGTACGTGCGCTGCCATTTCGCGGGTGCGGCCGGGACGAATGACCTGTCGCTCGCGATCGACTCGGCCGCGGGCAGCGCGTATGACGCGCTACTGGCGACCGTGAAAGCGACGGGGACCGGTGCGGACGCGAATTTCCGCGTGCCGGGCGACGAGACACACGCGCCTTCGGACTGGACGTTTGGGGCGGGGGACGCGGTGTGGATTCGGTGGACGAATCCGGCCGTCGGCAGCATCACGTGGGGGCTGGAGGTGGGGCTGGCGCTGGCGCGGTAGGGCGCAGCGTTCCCGCCACGGCGAGCGGGCAGGGGTTCAGGGAACGTCGACGGTGCCGCCGGCTTGCGGTTCTCACAGGATTCCGCGTCGCACGCCGAACGAAATTGATCGAGCCGACTCGTCAGGGCACACCGTTCTATGGGATCCGGAGAACAGCCCGATTCTGCGCCTGCCCATGCGGCGCGGTGTGCGCACCGGGTTGCCTCTTGCTCATCGCGTGCGGTAAAATCGGGAGCGTGCGTACGCTCGCCCGCGCTGTGGACTGGTTACTCTCGACCATGTCGGCGTGCGCCGATGCGGCGCAGCTTACGGACGCAGTCCCACGGCTCTTGCAATCTCGTGGCGGATGTCTGACGCTAGGCGTTTGGGTCCTAGTGCTAGGTGGCTACACCGCCTTGCGATCCTTTCGGCAACATCGGCACGATGGTGACGGTGATTCGGTACGTGCCCTCATTGCTCGTTTGGTGGAGCAGAACCTTCAACGCCTGGAGCAGGCCGCGGATCGGATTCGTTTCGATGCTCGGGGAACGCCGCACCTCGACGACCTGACACTGGACGAGCAGGCTAATCCGTACCTGCTTCTATACAAATTCCTCAAGAACGAGTTCCACGACGCCAATGAACGCGAGCGCGCGCTCGCGGGCGCGATCTCGCGCCAAAGCCGTTTTGCTGCCGCTCTCGGCAGTCTAGTCGAGCAACATCTTGGGCTCTTGCGCGAATCGGCTGACCTTGGATCGGCCAGCGTGCAGGAACTCCGGGCGGACGTGCGTGACGCGATCAATACGCTGAACACTGTCCTTGAACAGACGCGCGACCACCCGCCTCTTCGAATTCCGGCCACTCGGAATGACGCAAATGATCGCGGCGGCAACCGATTCGTTTACAGCGCTCAACGCGTCCCGCTGTTCGGACGCGAGCGCGAACTGGCTGAGCTATGGCAGTTTCTGGATGGCTCGCCTGCGTTCTCGTGGTGGGTCTGGACCGGCTCGGGTGGAGCGGGGAAGAGTCGTTTAGCGCTGGAGTTGTGCCTTGCCGCGCAATGGCAGAACTGGTACTCGGGCTTCATTCGGGGCCGGCCGAGATTTGACCGGTGGGATAGATGGCGTCCAGACTGCCCGACCCTCATCGTCTTCGATTATGTGTCCGAATGGTCACGGGACCTTGGACGTGCAGTGGGTGAAATGCAGGATCGCAGCGCGCACCTACTGCAGCCGGTCCGCTTCTTACTGCTTGAGCGAACCTGCTCCGATCTGGACCTGTGGTGGACTGAGTTCCAGAACAAGGACATGAGTAGTGTTCGTGCCAGCATTCGCGATGCGCAATATGGGGCGAAGGGCCAAGCGCGGGACCTCGGACCGCTTGACGAGAGCGCCTTACGACAAACTGTGGACTATGTCCTCGATCAGTGCTGTTCAGTTCAGCACCGAACCGCTCCGACGGATCGAGATCGAGCAGCGATAATCGATGCCCTCGTGAAGATTGATCCTCATCGTCGTCCGCTCTTTGCAGCATTTGCCGCCGAAACTGTCGCGGAGAGAGGAGTCCACCAGCTTCGCCAGTGGGATGCTGCGGCGCTCGTCCAGTTCGTCCTAGAGCGGGAAGTCGGGCGCTGGAGGCGCACCGGCGTCGACGAAGGACACGCGAATCTCCTCACGATTTCTACCCTCGTAGGTGGCGCCACCGACGACGATATTGAGTATGTGCGCTCAAACGGCTGCGCCGACCTCCTCCCTGAACGAGCCGACGTAAACGTGAACAGCTGCCACGCCATGTACGGGTTCGGGGACTCTTCTGAGAGGACCAAATATCAGGCTCTGGTCCCCGACATGCTCGGCGAGTGCTTTGTGCTTTCGCGCCTCGCGGCGGACGCCGTCGTCAGCGTTGATCAGGGAGCCACATCAAGGCTTGGTGGTAACACACAACGGCTGGTGGATGCAGTCTGGGGAATCGAACTGTCGAGGCTCGAACCGTTCATGTCTCGAGCCACTGAGGACTTTCCGACGCATCCCAGTGTCGAACGGTTGCTGGCGCCGCGTACGGACACGCCGAAACAGCGAAACTACTGGTCTGGAATTGTGGCCAACTCAGTCTATAGCTTGGCGGTGCACGGTCGATTCGACCTGATTGACCGGCTGATTGGCACGATGCGAGCGCTGGCCACCAGCTATCCGGAAGAGGTGAACATAACAAGCGCCGTTGCGGTTGCTCTATATAATCGGGCTCGCGCGTTCGCTGAATTATGCGATTACGACCGAGCACTGAATGACTACACGGCCGTCGTAACTCTGACGGACTCGTCACCTGACGTTCAAGGTCTCGCCCGCCTGAACCGCGGCGTGGCGCTGGGACGCCTGGGCAGAATTGACGAGGAGTTGGCGGAATATTCCGCGGTAATCGCGGGAACTCAGTTCCGAGATGAGGTGCGCGCCTCGGCTCTTCTGAACCGTGCAGCCCTCCATACCGCGTCAGGAGATACGGCGGCACAGCTTGCAGACTATGATGCCGCGATTGACATGCCCGGCGCACGTCCCGGGACACGTGCTGAGGCACTACACCACCGAGCGTGCATCTATCGCGACCAAGGTAGTGAGAAGGAGGCACTTACGGACCTCGATACCCTGCTCGAGATTTCCAGTCTGAGTATCGAAGAACGTGTTCGCGCGCTAATGGTACGCGGCGGACTACATTTTGATCGAAAGGAGTACGACTCGGCCATAAGGGACTTCAGCGACGTGATTGAGAGCGGCGATGCATCTTCCGAAATGCGCGCCCGCGCGCTGTATAATCGAGGCGTGACGGTCGGCAGGCAGCGCGAGTTTGAACGTGCAATCTCCGACCTCACCGCGTGTATTGAAACGCCGAGCGTGACGGGGAATCTCCTCAGCATGGCGCTCAAGGACCGCGCCGTGCTCTACGGGCAATGTCAGAAGATTGCCCTGGCGTTAGCCGATTATGGCGCGGCCAGTGCCGTGGCGTCGGCAGATCCTGATCTGCGAGCGACCGCGCTCCTGCACAGGGCGTCGACTCACGCCAGCCAAGGAAATTGGGTCGACGCAATTGTCGATCTGACAGCTGTCGTTGAAATGCCGAGCGCGCCTCAGGCATTGCGCGCGGAGTCGTTGTACCGCCGAGGTACCGCGCGCGCCAAAGTGAATGATCGGGGCGGAGCGATCGGAGATTTTACCGGTGCAATCGAGTTTCCGAATGCGCCAGTTGAAGTCCGTCTGAAGGCACATGCACAACGGGGTTTCGCGTACGCAACTGCGAACGTCAAGTCGCTCAGGGCGGCGATTGAAGACTTCTCTTTGGTAGTCGACGCGCCGGACGCCTCGCCCGAGGAGCGCGCCGCGGCCCGCAACAATCGTGCCGCTGCATTCGGCGAGCAGGGCGAAATTGCGAAAGAACTGTCGGATCGAACGGCCGTGATAGAGTCTCCAGATGCTCCGCCAGACCAACGCGCGATTGCGCTGAACGCACGCGGAATGCTACGCGCGTCCATGGGTCAGCTTGAGCCGGCGATTCGCGATTATCGCGCGGTGCTCGCGATGCCTGATGCACTTCCATTCGAGCATGAGGCTGCGCGGCACAATCTCTCGATCGCAGGGGGTTAGCGTGCCGCTTGTGCGGGGCCGAGAAAGGATTCTCGTGCCAGCGGCTCGCGTAGCTATAGGAGTGAGAGAATCTGAGAATCAGAGCCGGATTGGATCAAACCTCAATTCCTCAGCTTCGCTGAGTCCACTCGTGCGACGCCAGCTGATGTCGCCTCTTACTGACCCGCCCAATAGACCGGCGGGCAAGCGTGGGGGGTTCTGATGGCTAGCCGCGGACGAGCAGGATGAGTTGCAGGATGTTGAATAGAACCGAGACGGCGAGGATGGCGCCGAGGATGAGGACCTTGCGCCAGTCGGTTTCCTGGGCGGTGCTGCGCAGGGTTTCGGGGCTCGCCATCACCACCGTCGTGCCGCTGCTGGCGAGGTTCTCCAGCACCTTGGGGTCGTAGCGCGCGCGGGCCTGAAAGGGGGGGCCGCCGCTGGCGACGGATTCGACGTCTTCAATCAAATCGCGCGTCGAGGCGTAGCGATCCTCGCGCTTCTTCGCCATCATCACTTCGATGATCTCGCCGATGCCGGCCGACAATTTGGGGTTGAGGTGATCGGGCGGGACCAACGGCTCCTTGAGATGCTTGTGCATGACGGCCGAGGGGGTGGGGCCTTCGAAGGGAATCTTGCCGGCCACCATGTGATAGAAGGTGGCGCCCAACGAATAAACATCGGCGCGGAAATCGATGTTGATCTCGCCGCGAATCTGCTCGGGGCTGATGTAATAGGGCGTGCCGTAGGCGCGGCCGGCTTCGGATTGGGCCGTCTCGTAGTCGTTGACCTCGCGCGCCAGACCCATGTCGGCCAGCTTCACGATGCCGCTCTTGGTGAGCATGACGTTCTTGGGTTTGACGTCGCGATGAATGAAGCCGCGGGCGTGGGCGTGCTCCAGCGCCTGG
>DASXUA010000454.1:0-3004 GCA_036505095.1 Phycisphaerae bacterium | reverse complement strand
GTGAGCCGTCTTGCACCGGCTTTGCGTTGTAGGTGTTGAGGGCAGCAACCGGACGGCCGCCCGACGGATGTTCATGCTAGCGGAGCGCCACCCAGATGACAACGTGGAATTCGCCGACTGTGGTCGGAGGGCGCGGCGTCGACTGGTGATCGAGCCCAACCATCCTAAGGGGACCTAACATGTTCTCGAATCCAACTTGCGGCGCGCTGAAGACGGCTGGCGCAATCGTCTTAGCCCTCGCCCCCGTCAAGAGTGAAGCGACTGATCCGATCTGGACCCATCTCGCAGTCCCCGGCCCCAGCGCGCGAATCTATCATGCCATGGCTTACGACAGTGCTCGCGGCGTCGTCGTGCTCTTCGGCGGGCACGACGCCAATGGCCTCAACGGCCAGACGTGGGAATGGGACGGTACGACGTGGACATTGGTAGACGCGGGTGATCCCAACGGAATCACGGCCCCCCGCCCGCGGGAAGAGAACGCGATGGCGTACGATGCGGCGCGGGGCGAGGCGGTGCTCTTCGGCGGATATCTCGGAAGCAACGCGTGGTCGGGCGAGACGTGGGCATGGGATGGCAATACGTGGAGCCTGCTCGCCACGACCGGGCCCAGTGCGCGCGGCGCCCACGCCATGGCTTACGACAGCGCCCGCGGCGTCACGGTACTCTTTGGCGGAGGCTCCGGCGGATGCAGCGGCTGTGGAGAAACCTGGGAATGGGATGGCATGACGTGGATGCAGCGGAATCCCACGCTCAGTCCGGACCCGCGGCATTCTCACGTCATGGCCTACGACAGTGCCCGCGGCGTGACGGTGCTTTTCGGTGGGTATTTCTTTGGCTCTATCCTCGGTGATACCTGGGAATGGGATGGGATCACTTGGACTCCGCGAAACACACCCGTCAGCCCCGGCCCGCGATTCCGACTGGGCGCGGCGTACGACGCAGGTCGCGGCGTGGCGGTGCTCTACGGCGGGGACGACAGCTCGCCCGGCGCTCCGTATCTGGCCGACACGTGGGAATGGAACGGGGCCACATGGACCCAGCGGCTCGTCAGCGGGCCCGGCGTGCGAGAGTTGCATGCCCTGGCCTACGACAGCGCCCACAGCCGGGTGGTGCTCTTCGGCGGGCATGACAACAGCAACAATTATCTGGCTGACACCTGGGAGTACTTCCTGGACTGCGGCGTCAACTCCGCACCGGCGATCACGCATCAGCCCGCGAGCCAGACCGCTTGCCTTGGCAGCTCGGCCGATTTCACGGTCGCGGCTGAGGGCAACGCGCCGCTGGCGTACCAGTGGCGACGAGACGGAACGGACATCGCCGGCGCAAGCGCTGCGACGCTGACCATCGCGCCCGTCTCCCTGACCGACCCCGGCGATTACGATGTAGTGGTAACCAACACTTGCGGCACGGCAACCAGCGCTGCCGCTACCTTGACCGTCCAAACTAGTCCGACGATTACCGTTGACCCCAGCGACCAGGCCGTCTGCCAGGGTGGCTCGGCAACATTCAGCGTGAGCGCGACTGGTACACCGCCTCTGAGCTATCAGTGGCGGCGCGACGGCGCGAACATCGCCGGCGCAACCAGCGCTGCGTGCGTGATCAACGCGGCTGCGCTGGCCGACGCGGGCCAATACGACGCGGTCGTGACGAATTCCTGTGGTTCGGTGACGAGTGCGCCGGCGGCGCTGACGGTCGATGCCCCGCCCGTGATCACCGCGCAGCCCACCAGCCAAAGCGTCTGCGCTGGGACACAAGCCAGCTTCAGTGTGACGGCTGACGGGCCCTCGCCGCTGAGCTATCAGTGGCGCCACAACGGCACAGACATCGCCGGTGCAACCAGCCCCGTGTACGTGATCGGCGCGGCGGCGCCCGCCGATGCGGGCCAATATCAGGTGGCCGTCGCGAGCATCTGCGGGTCGGTCACCAGCGCCTCGGCGACACTGACGGTTACCGCCGGCGCCGTGATCACGCAACAACCCGCGGACCAGTCCGTTGCAATTGGCGGCGCTGCGACCTTTTCCGTCGCGGCCGTCGTGACACCGGCGCCGAGCTACCAATGGCGGAAGAACACGATACCGATTACGGGTGCTACCGGGATGTCTTATTCCATCCCGTCGGTGTCGTTCGCGGATGCGGGTGCCTACGACGTGATCGTGACCAGCGCCTGCGGCTCGGTCACCAGCAGCTTGGCGCTGCTGACGGTCGAACCGCCTCCCGTTCCCTGCACGTCGCCCATGCGGTTTGGCGCCCTTGAAGTGGGCCCCGCTCTCGGATTTTCCATCGCCATCGCAGACTTGAATGGCGACGGAAACATGGACCTCGCGACGGCCGGAAACGGAACATACGTTCTCATCAACCACGGCGACGGCAGCTTCGCCTCGATCAATCTCAATGTCGACGCTGGCGCCGTCGCGGTTGCGGACTTCGATCTGGATGGCGACCCGGACTTGGTCGTCAGGGGTGGCGACATCACCGTACTTCTCAATCAGGGGGACGGCACTTTCGCCCAGGGATACGTGATCGGTGCGTTCCCCGGAGGCGGCGTGGCCGCCGGGGACATGAACGGCGACGGCTATCCGGACGTGCTGATCGGGTATTCGAACTTTCCCCTCGGCAATGCCATAATCGTGCTTTCAAATAACGGCGATTGGAGCGGCGGTGAAGGCACCTTCACCGCCGCAGGCTACAGCTACATTCCTTATCCCGGTCCGGCGGTCAGCGCCGCAGCCATCTGCAATGGCGTGCCGTTCGTGGCGGACGGGTATCAGGGCCTCGTCTGGGGACCCTGGGAAGGATCCACTCCGCACTGGCAATACCCGGCCGGTAACGGTCAAAGCGGCAAGTCTATGGCCAGCGGCGATCTGAACGGCGACGGCCTCGATGATTTGGCCGTAACCTCTGAGTCGGGAAACTCCATCGCGATCCTGTTCTGGGCCCCATCCGAAGACCCCTGGGGATGTTCGGATGTGTGCTGCGGACCCGGTTGTCCGCCCGACTCGCCGAC
>DASXUA010000453.1:0-16614 GCA_036505095.1 Phycisphaerae bacterium | reverse complement strand
CTTGCATGTGATCGACGACACGCCGCCGACGATCACGACCTGCGCCAGCGATCAAACGGTCGCCGGCAGTGGCGACCCGTGCGAGGCGGCCGTGCCGGATTTCACGGGGCCGCCGCTGGCCGCCACGGATAACTGCGGCATGGTGACATTCTCGCAGTCACCGACGGCCGAAACGCTAGTGGGACCGGGCGATCACGCCATCACCATCACGGCCGAAGACGCCAGCGGCAACACGTCGACCTGCATGGCCACTTTGCACGTGACGCCATGCACGACGATGGTCACGATCGTTTCGGCCAGCCCGCCGAACGGGCTGCGCGATTCATTGCAGAACAGCACGACCACCGGGGCGCCGCAGGGCATCGGCGTGCCGGGCACGCCGGACGAAGGGCCGGTGACCAATTACGGTATGCCGCAGGTCACGTTCAGCGGCACGCCGAATCCGGCGCCATCGCCGAGCAACATCAACGTGAGCTGCACGGGCGGCGTGTGTCCGACGGTCGTGGCGGTTTCGGGTTCCGGCGCCGGGCCGTACACGCTGACGCTCAGCGGGTCGATCCCGGTGTTGCACTGCACAACCTTTACGTTCGCCGGCACGGCCGCGGGCGTGAAACTGCAGTACATCTTCGCCACCGGTGACACGAACCAGGACAACTTCGTGAACACGCAGGACTTGCTGGCAATCGTGCAGGCCCTGAACAACCCGCCGGCCGATCTGTCGCGTTACGACATCGACCGCTCGGGCGCGGTGAACACCAGCGACCTGCTGCGCGAGGTGCAGTTGCTCAACGGCACCGCCGGCGCGACGCAGGTGTTCAACGGCGCGACCATCGCGGCCTGCCCGTAGTGTCGAATTACCCGTCCCGAGCGCTGACGAGCTCGAGTTTTCGTCAGCGCTCGGGCCGGCCCGCAGTGGAAAATCGGCGCTCCTTTCCCCATTCCTGGCCGTCTATGTCAGGAATCGTGGAACTGCGCATGCGCCAGCTTGAATGCCGCGCGGCCGGACGGTATATTCTGGTCTGGTTGTCGCGGGCGCGATCGCCGCGCAGTGCGGTCCACACGCTGGCAGCCATCATTCTCGCCGTTCGATCCAGGGAGAGCCGGGAGGCGCCGCTGCGGCGTTGAGAGGAGCCTACATGCGCGGGCGTTCGCGCGCCCGCCCTTTGGAAACCATCAGCCCATATGGAGTGGAAACCATGAGGACGCAACTGCTTCCCACACGCGAGGAAACCCCATCCGACGATTCGAAATGCGCCAACCGCTGCCGTTCAACGGCCGCGAGGCCCTGGCTCGCCGCTTTGGGCGCGCTCGCGCTCGCGGCGGCAGCGCTGCCGCTGCGCGCGGATGTCTACAGCAACCCAACGCCGATCACGATTCCGGCCGGGGCGCCGGCCACGACGAGCGGTCCGGCCAGCCCGTACCCCAGCGTCATCACGGTCAGCGGGAACGGCGGCGTCATCCTCAACATGACGGTGACGCTCTTCGGATTCACACACACATACCCCGACGATGTCGACGTGCTGCTGGTCGGTCCGAACGGCGCGAAGGTGATACTGATGTCGGACTGCGGCCTTAGCGGCGACGTGATCAACGTGGACCTAACCTTTTCCGACGGTGCGGCCGCTCCGCTTCCGGACAGCGGCCAGATCGTCAGCGGAACGTACCTCCCGACCAACTATGACACGGTCGATACCTTCCCGGCCCCCGCGCCGGCCGGACCGTACGGGACCATGCTGGCGGCCTTCAACAACATTAGCCCGAACGGCAACTGGAGCCTGTATGTGGTCGATGACGCGGCCATCGACGTCGGTTCGTTCTCCGGCGGATGGTCGATCGATGTGAACACGTCGCCGCCGGGTTCCCTGATCGCCAGTGGATCGGCGAATCCATCGAGCGTCGTGCAGGGTAACGCGACGCTGCTGACGGTCGCCGTCACTCCAGGCACCATGCCGCCCAGCATGAACATCGCCGTCACGGCCAACCTTTCGGCCATCGGCGGCTCGATCAGCCAGGCGTTCTTCGACGACGGCACCAACGGCGACGCGACGCCGGGTGACAACGTGTTCTCTTTCATGGCGACGGTCGCCGCGGCGACCCCGCCGGGCCCGTACAGCCTGCCGTTCACTGCCTCGGATCAGACCACCACCTTCAATGGCACCATCGCGCTGACCGTCGACCCGATGCCGCCGGTGTCTGATTTCCCCGAAGTGGAGCCCAACGATACCAAAGCCCAGGCCAACCCGGTCAACGGTATCATGAGCGGCCAGTCGATCGCCGGCACGACGACGGGTACCTCCACGACCGTGCCGGGTATTGGCTCGGCCGATAACTTCCTCGTGAAGACCGCGCTCGCACCGCTCGGCGTATATCGGCACCGCCTGCAGCTCACCACGATGGGTACCGCCGGCCACACGGGCACGATTCGCGGATTGACCCAGTCTGGAACGATCGGCGTAGGCGGTATGCCCAATCCGGGTACCGACGCCGTCATTCAAACATCGCTGACGGCTATGACGGGCACGCTGCCGCCGCGAACCGTGCAGTGGTATGGATTCGGCAAGGAGGAGCAGATCTACTACCGCGTTACAGGCACGACGACCACGACCTCGCCGTACTTCGCCACGCTGTCGACCGCGCCGGTCACGATCGCTGATGTGCCGGCAAACTTCCAACCGGGAAACATCACCATCACTACGTGCAATCAGGGACATACGACCGATACCGATTTCTGGGTCTACGATGGGCAACTCAATGCCATCCCCGGCTACGGCGATGACGACACGCCGGCGGGATTCTGCGGGGCCGGCAGCAGCTTGCAATCGTATTTGCAGCGCAACTACGACCCAGGCACTTACTACATCGCGATGTCCAACTACAACTTCGCGAATGACCAGCCGGCGTCGGCCACTGACAATTTCGTGGTCGGCGCTCTGCTGGACTTCCCCGATGCGGCTGCTGATTCCAGCAGCACGACGAATCTGAACGTGACTTTCACGATCAGCGACAGCGCGGGAACGTCGATGCAGGTTCCGGCGACCAAGCCGGGCCCGTTCGATATCGTGTGGTTCCGGTTCACGGTAGGCTCCGTCACCACCTCCGAGACGATCGTCACGGCTGATCCGCCAAATGGTCATCGCGATTCGCTGCAGAATACGGATAACAACGCAGCGCCGCAGGGCATCGGCGTGCCTGGCACGCCGGACGAAGGTTCGGTCGGCCATTATGGTGCGCCACAGGTGACGTTCAGCGGCCCGTTGTCGCCGGCGCCTACTCCGGCCAACGTGGTCGTGAGCTGCACAGGCGGGGTGTGCCCGACGGTGACGGGTGTATCCGGAACCGGCCCGACCTATACGCTCACGCTCAGCGGCCAGATTCCGGTGCTGCAATGCACGACCATCACCTTTCCGGGCACGGCGCCGGGTGTGAAGCTGCAATACTCGTCGCTGCCGGGCGGCACGAACAATGACGTGTTTGTCAATACGCAGGACCTGCTGGCCACGATCATTGCGCTGAACGACGGCAGCGCCAACTCGGCCACCGGGCTGTCACGCTTTGACATCAACCGGTCCGGCGCAGTCAACACGCAGGACCTGCTGCGGCTGGTACAATTGCTCAACGGCGTCAACGGCGCCACGCAGGTGTTCAACGGCGCCAGTGTCGCGGCGTGTCCATAGTGGCGACTGGTCTAACCTTTCAGGCCCTGCCGGCGCACGGCGTCGGCGGGGCCTTTTCATATCCTGGCTGGTGCTGTCTGGATTGACAGTGCATCATGGACCGCATGCAGACGCAAATGGGCCGTAGCGCCACCATCCTGGCGGCAGGTATCGCCGGCATCCTGCCGGCGAGCGGCTGCGGGGCACGGCCGCGGGTTCAAACTGGTATCGATGTGCTGATTGCGCAGGACTTCGCTCCGCTGAGCGGGATGCGCGTGGGACTCATCACGAATCCAACCGGCGTGACGCGTGATTTGCGCAGCACGGTCGACGTCTTGTTCACGGCGCCAGAGGTCAAGCTGGTGGCGCTGTTCGGGCCGGAGCATGGCGTGCGCGGGGACGCGCCGGGCGGGGCGCCGGTGGGCGATGCGCGCGATCCGGCCACCGGGCTGCCGGTCTATTCACTCTACGGCCCCACGCGCAAACCGACGCCCGAGATGCTCAAAGACATAGATGTGCTGGTGTATGACATCCAGGACGTCGGATCGCGCTCGTACACTTTCATCAGCACGCTGGCATCCGCGATGGAGGCCGCGGCCGAAAGCGGCAAGCGCTTCGTGGTGCTGGACCGGCCCAATCCGCTGACCGGCAACCGGGTCGAAGGCTTGCCGCTCGACATGAAATTCCAGTCCTTCGTCGGGTATGTGCCGATCCCCTACGTGTACGGCCTGACCTGCGGCGAGCTGGCGCGCATGATCAACGGCGAGGGATGGCTGCCGGGCGGCGCCCGTTGTGATTTGACTGTCGTGCCGCTGCGCGGTTGGCGACGCGCGATGTGGTTCGATCAAACCGGACTGACGTGGGTGCCGACCAGCCCGCACGTGCCGCGGGCCGATTCGGCGCTGTTCTATGCGGCCACTGGAATCATGGGCGAGCTGCAGGTGATCAGCGAGGGCGTGGGCTACACGCTGCCGTTCGAGCTGGCCGGCGCGCCCTGGATCGATGGAGCGGCGCTGGCGACGAATCTGAACGCGCGCCGGTTGCCCGGCGTTTGGTTCCGGGCGATGCATTTTCAACCCTTTTATGCCCATTACAGCCAGAAACCTTGCGGCGGCGTGCAGGTGCACATCACGGACCGGCAGCGCGTCGATCTCACGGCCATTCAGTTTCACATCATGGACGCGGTGCGCGCACTCTATCCGGAACAAAGGTTGTTCGGCGGCAGTCGCGACGCGATGTTCGACAAGGTCTGCGGGACGGACGAAATCCGCCGGATGTTCGAAGCCGGCGAGCACGTCGACGCGATTGTGCGCTATTGGAACCGAGGCCGGGCAGTTTTCCGCACCAAGCGGACGGCCTACCTGATGTATCGATGATCGCCAGCGGGAGAGAGCCATATGGGCGCCCAACGACAACGCCGCCTCACATGGGCCGCTGCGATTGGAATGGCGCCTGCAATCTTGTTTCCATTTCTGAATCGCTACACGGCGCATCCGGGAGAAACCGTCATGCTACTGATGCCGCCCGTGCTCGGCAGTCTGCTCTGGTGGGGTTGGCGGCGGGTGCGGAAGATACCTTGGTGGCACTACGCGCTATACGGGTTGGTCTTGACGGTTGTAGTCGCTGCGGCCGAATCGTTCGCGGCCTACATGGCCGGCGGGCGCGTCCTCGTGCGAGAGATCTTTTGGGCGCTTTACTTCATCGTCGCATGGCGTTTGGCCTGGGCTGTCTGGGTGCGCACCGTTGGCAGGTTAGGCGAGCCGCGCCGCCGCTGGGCGCGCCGAATTCGCCGGCGCAAGACCGCGGCTCCCAGCCAGCGCCGCTGGGTTGCGGCAGCCGCGTGCAACGCGCCGGCACGCGTTTTCTTGACAATCTTTCTCTTCGTTCCTCTCGTCATCGGCTCGCTCGTTCACCGGTTCAAGATCGGCAACTCACCGGACATCCGTACGCACAGTGCGCTGCCACTGGAGGACGTCTCGTTCGTCACGGACGACGGGCTGAAGCTGTCCGGCTGGTTCTTGCGCGAACCGAGCAGCAACATTACGGTCGTAATCTGTCATGGCGCGGGCGCCAACAAGGGCAATTTCGTGGATTTCATGCGAGTCTTTGAGGGCAGCGGGTACAACAGCCTGATCTTCGATTTCCGGGGCCATGGCGAAAGCCAGGGGCACACGTCGACCTTTGGCCTGCTGGAAGTGCGCGATGTGAAGGCCGCGGTAGACTGGCTCAAGCGCACGCGGCCGACCGAGGCTCAGCAGGTTTTCGGCCTCGGTTCGTCCATGGGCGCCATGGCACTCGTTCGGGCGGCCGCGCGTGATCCGCGAATTGAGGCCGTTGTGCTGGATAGCTGTTTTGCAGGAGCGCCGCAGCTTGCGCGGGACCACGCGCGCGGCATTCCCGTGTTGGGGCGAGTTTTCGCCGAGATCGTGCTGGCTTCGTTGTCGCTGCACGCCGGACACTCGTTCTGGCAATTGCAAGCTGGCCCGGCGGTGGGGGCCCTTGCGCCACGTCCGGTGCTGCTGATTCATGGCGAGCAGGACACGCTGATCCCCATTGAACAGTTTCAAATGCTCTGTCAGCAGGCGCGGGAGCCCAAGTCTGAATGGCTAGGTCCAGGTCCGCATAGCAACATCATGACTACGGATTTTTACGAGTATCGCCGTCGAGTCATCTCGTTGCTTGAAGCGGCCCGGCGATGAGGCGGCATCCGGCCGACCATGGTTGGCGAGCGCACTGCTCGGCCGGAGTCCGGGGACGCCCGCGCCTACCTGCTCTACCCCTGATGCCGGATGGGGATTTCACCCCACGTCGCGCGCCAGTTTGGCGCCTGACGGGTGGCGCAGAGCTTCGGGCCGCCCCTGTTCTTGGCGAAAAAATCGCGATATCGGCATGATCTGCAAAAAAACTTGAAAGATTCGCGCGATTCGCGCGCAGATTACGCTTATTACCTTTATGGGAACGGTGATTCGTATCGCGTAGCGCGGTGCACGCGGGCGGGTCACATCGGTGCGGCGGCCAACCCTTGACGCGCGGGGCCTAAATCCACGCGTCAAGGGCGAACAGCGGGCCGTCGACGCATTTTCTGCACCCAGAGCGGACCAGCGTGCAAACGAGCCGGACGGCTCGTCCGGAGATGCTGCGCGCCATGTTTCCGCTGGGGTGCGGAAGGAGGTCCAACATGTTGCGTAGCAGGAGTCTGGTGGCGTGGATCGTGGTCGCGTCGATGTCGTGGATCGCGGCGGCCGCCCAGGGATCGCTGCCGGCCGATCGGTCGGTGCAGTACAAGATCCGTACGAATCCGGCCGATCCAAACAGCGCCGTCGTCTGGATCATTCAACTCGACCTGAAGGCGCAGCAGGTCCGCGGCAGCTACGTCGGCTGGCTGATCGATCAATTCACGCTCACGCAGTTCAACTCGTCCGGCCAGCAGCAGGCCAAGTGGGCCGAGTCGCAGCCCACTCTCGGGACCATTGACGGGCTGTGGTGGGTGCAGCACAGCGACCCGCTGGCGCCGACCTTGAACGAGTTTGCGATGCCGCCGGGGCTGAATGGGACGGCCGCGCCGGTCAGCGGTTCCACGGATGACATGACCTACCGTGTGAGCGGCGTTCCCTACGTCCCGCCGCCCGAGGGACCGCCTTACGGCGGGCACGTGGCCGCGCTGGATTTCGCGTTCATCATCTATCCCGACCCCGATCCGCTGGATTCCGGGGATGATGAGCCGGCAGAAATGACCAACGGTGACTGACCGCGCGGCAGCGGCTACGGCTCGGCAAACTGGCTCGCATTGAGCGGCGCTTCGATCGGGGAGGAAGCGCGCGCCCGGTCCTGCGCGCGCCGCCGGAGCAGCCACTGGTTCTCATCAATGGCCTCGAACCAGTCAGCACAGCGCTGGTCGCGCCAGGCGAGCTTTCCGGAGCGCCACAGCGCGTACAACGATTCATGCGCACGGTTGAGCCATTGGCGCGCAATCTCATCGCTGTCGCAAGTTTTCCGGTCCAGGCACCACGTGGCGAGCTTCGATTCTGAAACGATCAGGCTGATATCATGCACGATTACACCGGGCTCGGCGTGCGCCAGAGTCTGCCGGATATCATAAGCGTTGCAGTAATAAGCCAGCGCGATTTCGTGCTCACCGAGCAGCCGCGCGCAGCGCGCGATCGCGTCATAGACATCGGAAAGGTCACTCTGCGCGCGCATATTCCCCGGAGTCGCAGCCAGGATCAGCTCGTATTCCCTGGCAGCGTCACGGAAGCGGCTGCACGCGGCCGCGAAATCGCCAAGCTTGTCCAGCCGGTAACCCGCGCGGATGTCAGTCATCGCCTGCGTGGCGCGCCATTCGATCCCTTCGGGCTCCGTCGCGCGCAGATCGTTCGCGAGCTGCAACGCTGCATCCAGGTGAAGTTGTGCCTGCCGGTCGTCGTCGTTGCGGATAGCGAGCATCGCCAGGCGATCATGGGCCGCGTGCAGGGCCTGCTTCCAGGCCGCGACGCTCGGGTCCATTTGTGCGAGATAATTGCCGACTTCCACGGCGCGCTGCAGTGCCTCCTGCGCCTCATCGTCGAGCCCCGCGCCCTCGTAGATCTCGCCGAGCTTCACATGCGAACAAAGCACGCGATATCGCAGATCGACATCCGCTGGAGCGATCTCCGTAAGCCGTTCGCGCAGCCGCAGAGATTCGCGGTAGGACGCGATGCCTCCATGGCCGTCGCCAAGCTTTCGACGAGTATCACCCTGCAGTTCGAGCGCATTGCCCAGGAGTTTGACCCAGGCGTCTTGGTTTGCATTGGCCTCGACCGACGAGCTGGCAATAGCGAGCGCCTCGTCAGTCCGCGCGGAGGCTTCGACGTAATGCCCGGTGTTGAAGAGATAATGCCCAAACGCCAGCAGGGTCTTGCCGAACTCGAGTCGCGCAGAAGCGGGCGGGTGGCCGCCGCCGGCGAGTTGCCGGCCAAGCTGCACAGCGCTAGTGAAGTGTGCAAGCGGCTGGCGGGCGACGCTGGCGAGTTTGCGGTAGGCTCGGGCCATGCAGAGTTGCCATTCGGGATTGGAAGACTCGGCGGGCGGTTGGTGGCGGCAGAGTTCCAGAAAACGCCCAAAATGCCCGGCCGCGTCGGCGTGCCGGCCGCGGGCCAGCGCCAGATCGCCGCGTTTTTCTTCCATGACGGCCCTCACATCCGCGAGCGCGACCTCATCGCCGATCAATTGAGCCAGATCGTCCAGGCGTTTCTCGATGCGCTGCAGCATCCACTCGCGGATGGCCATTCCGCCGGCGAGGTTGCCGACCACTTCATCGGCCTCGTTGACCGTGTCGTCCAAGATCGCATGCGCCACCCGCGCGATTTCCTGCGAGTGACGCCGCGCGGCGCCGGCGCGGGTCAAGGATACCGACACCGCCGCCGACGAAACGATCAGCAACACGAGCGACGCCGCGCCGATGACGGCCGCCAGCGGATTCCGCCGGAATGTCTTTCGCAGCAGATAAAAGGCGTTGCTGGCGCGGGGCTCGATCGGCGCACCCGTCAAGCAGCGCTCCAGATCGTCAGCGAAGGCGGCGGCCGACTGATAGCGCCGCGACTTCTCCTTGGCCAATGCCTTGAGCAGCACGGTTTCCAGATCGCGATTGATCGTGCCGGGCAGCGGGTAACAGTCGCCCCCGTCCGGCGCCACCACGCTGTTCGGCGGCCGCGGCTCGGTGAACAGAATGTGCCGCTGATAGGCGGCCTCGTCGTCGGTCACCGGATAGGGGAAACCCCCGGTCAGCAGGTGGTACAAGACCAGGCCCAGCCCGTATACGTCCGAACAGACATCCACCTGACCGCCGTTGGCCCCCACGTGCTCCGGCGATAGATATGCCGGCGTGCCCAGCACTTCGTTCGCCAGGGTGAGCGCGGAGTCGGGGCGCGCGGCGCCGGTCAACTCCTTGGCCAGGCCAAAATCCAGCACGTGCGGGCGCCGCTCCGCGTCGATCAGCACGTTGGCCGGCTTGAGGTCGCGATGGATGATGCCATGCTGGTGCGCGCTGCTGACCGTGCGGCAAATCTCGATGAACAGCGCGACCACGGCGCTGACCGAAGGTACGTGGCGTGCGACGAAATCGTCGATCGGAACGCCCTCGATATACTCCATGGCGAAGTAGTGCCAGCCGCGCAGGATGCCGATGTCGTACGGACGCACGATGTTCGGATGGTGCAGTCGCGAGATGAGATCGAACTCGCGCGCCAAGCGCTGCTTCTGGCGCGGCGAGGCCAGCGGACCCTGGAGCAGAATCTTGATGGCTACCTCGCGCCCCGTGGCGCGCTCGCGCGCCCGATAGACGCTGCCCTGCCCGCCGTATTGGATTTGCTTGAGAAACACATACTGGTCGAGCTGTTCGTTGAGGTACTCAAGATCGTGGAGGGAAGCGCGCCGCGCACCGAGTTGGCCGGTGCTGCTGGCATCGCTGTCGGTGGCCGCAAACACTTCGTGCATGTCGCGCAGGCGGCGCAGCTCCCAGTCCAGACCGGGTATGTCGGGATGCTGTTGCAGGATGAGGGCGTCGTCGAGTTGAATGCCGGCAGCCCTTTGGCGGCGAACGTCCGCGAGGACCGCCTGGACTTCAGGACGGTACAGTCCCAACCTGTCGGGATGGATTCGCTCCGACAGCAACTGCGGTGCTCCACAAATAGGTCAGGCTTGCGCCGTCCGCGATCGGCCGGGATCCGTGAAGTACTTGGCCGGATGGCCCAGTCGGCCGCGCAGCTCGCGCATCCCGTCAAAAACCAGCGTTTTGGCTGAAACCAGCGAAAGCCGCAGGGCAGCGGCAATCTCGGTCCAGGGCCGTTCCTCGATCAGGCGCATGTAGACGGCCAGGCGATAATCGTCCGGGAGGGTATTCAGCGCCTGTTGGACCGCACAGACGGTTTCTCGATAGGCGGCCACCCGGCTGGGCGATTTCCCCGGGGCGGGGAGGTGCAGCGGCTTGCGCACCCCGGATTCGCTGCTGAGCCGGATCAGCATGGGCATTTCGCCCTGGCCGCGCTTCAGGGCCTGCGCCAGGCGTACCATGTCCAGCAGGCTGTGATCGGCGATGGTCATCAGCCAGCGGTCCAACCCCCGCGGCGTGTCCTGCCGGAAGGTCTGGCGGCTATTGAAGGCCTCCATCCACACGTTCTGCAGAACGTCTTCCGGTTCGATCAGTCCGCGAAGCTTGCTGGGAATGCGTTCGTCGATGTAATCGCACAGGCTGCGGGCGCGAGCCAGAAGTTGCTCTTCGAGCGTTTCCTTCGCGATAGCCCCGTCGTCGCTCACCATCGTGGCGCACAATACCTTTACCGGCCTGAGGATACGCCCAGCATACCGACAATCATCGGCCGCGGCAATGATCCGGGTCGAGATGATTCGGACGAAGGCAGCGAGCCCGGTTAGTCGGTAAAGGCCGCGCCCGGGCACCACCCGACAGTGTCGAACCGCGCCCGGGGGGGAGCGGCGAGCACGCAGCGCTCGCTGACGCTTGCGCTTCTGAACGGCGACAGCCCGGAAAACGTTGATGCGCGCGGTACAATGGGAAGAAGCCCTGGGTTGACACGTGCTCGGCGGTGGATATGGTTGCTGGTGGATTGCTGCCCTTTCGGCAGCCATACTGGCACATCGGCAGATCGACGAGTGATCGGCCGGGCTCATAGCTCAGTTGGTTAGAGCGCGTCGCTGATAACGACGAGGTCCCAGGTTCGAATCCTGGTGGGCCCATCTTCACCTCCGGCGGCCGAACCTGCTTTGGGTCACAGAGCCACTTTCACCAGGGCCGGGAACGCGAATTGCATGAAATCTTTGCAGGTACCTCAAACATGAGGTATATTAGTCTGGAGCACACGCTCGCTTTGCCCGACCGTCGCTGGCGGGTGAAGAGCCGATACCAGCGGCTCGGCGAGAAAAGAAGGCGCGCACCGGAGGGGCGGGTGCATCGTATACTATCTGTTGGGGTTATACGGCATCTATACCGAGAGGGTGTGCGCTGGTTAGCGGGCTCGACAGGAATTGAACTATGGCTGTTGCACCGAACAAAATCGCATCACGGCCAAATGCCGTGCAGCCCTCGGCTTCGCCGTCGAGTTCGGTCTCGGTGCAGGCTCTGTCTGGCGAGGACAAGGCACTGCTCAGCCGTCTGCTGCGCGAGCCGACCGAGTACATGGATCATCCGACGCTGCACAAGCGCGGCGCCGAGAAGGAGCTGTTCGGCACTGAGGCTGCGTTCCTGACGGCGCGGGCCAACTTCTTCCCACTGCCGACCGTCACGGGCGAGCGTGAGCCGCGCGGCGACAAAATGCCGGCGCTGACCGCCGCGGAAGAGCGGCATCTGTTCCTGCGCTATAACTTCGCGCGGAAGCAGATCGTGGACATCCTGCGCGAGTTCGCGGGCCGCAGGTTGACGGCCGCAGCGACGCACAGGCTCGTGTTCTGGGGCCGGCGCGCTTTGCAGTGCCGTAGCGAGATCGTGCGGCTGAACCTGCCGCTGGTGTTGGCGATGGCCAAGCGCACGCGGCTGAACAACATCGACTTTTCGGAGCTGATCAGCGAGGGCAACATGGCCCTGCTGCGCAGCGTCGAGAAGTTCGACTGCAGCCGTGGCTTCAAGTTCAGCACCTACTCGTGCCGGGCGATCCTGAAGAGCTTCTCGCGCGTGGCGATGCGGGCCAGCCGCTATCGCGGCCGGTTCCCGACCGAGTTTGACCCGTCGATCGAGAAGAGCGACTACGTCGAGCGCAAGCGCGAGGACGTCGAGATCGATTGCGTGGACGAGTTGAAGGCGATCTTGATCCGCAACCTGGCGGACCTGAACGACATCGAACGGACCGTGATCAACGAGCGGTTCGCGCTGAACGCGCCCGATCCGTCGGCGACTTCGCCCAAGACGCTCGAAGAGGTCGGGCAGATCATCGGCGTGACCAAGGAGCGCGTCCGGCAGATTCAGAACAAGGCGCTGGAAAAAATTCGCCACGCGCTGGAAGAGAACTATCTAGCGGCTTAGGCGGCGCACATGGGCTTACAGCCCGTGTGCAGGCGGCACTGAGCCGTCGTTCAGAACCGCGACCGTAAGGGAGCGGAGTTTCAAAAAGCGGCAAAGGGGCGACCGCTTGGCGGCAACCGGACGGCCGCCCCTCTTTGCGCGCCCGCGATTGAGCACGCACGTGCTGCGGTTGCTCGTGTGAGTCGCCCTCCCGCTCGAAAGCTGCTGGCGGACACGTGGTGCGATGATAAACTCTGACTGGATGCCATGCGCGGTGCATGAGCGTCCTTCATTTCCTGTGGGAGGGAGAGCGATGACCCGGAGAACGAACGTGCTGGCATATGCCTTGGCCGTGCTGCTGGCGCGCGCGGCCGACGGCGCGAATATTAAGGCCAACATTGTCATTGGCCCGCCAGCCAACGGTACAACGTACATGGTTGGCGAGTCGGTGCCAGTCAGCATCCGTCTACGCGGCGAGACGGTACCGATTAATAATCTCTCGTTGGTTCAGATCGACTTCAAGTTGACGGGAGCTGTGGCGGAGAGCATCGAATTCGCGCCGTTCGGGCCAAATGATCTGGCTGGAAGCCCGTCGACGGCTTTCGTCGGCACAGTCCCGTCGGCACTTGGGGGCGGCGTGATCTACTTCTGGGTTTGGGGAGTGGCAAACCCGGCGCCGGTGTTCGACCTGCCCGCCAGCGATCCGGGGCGGGGTTTCGTGAATTTCACGATGCTGCTCAATTCTCCTGGACAGGTGTTCGTCAACGCGCTGGGTCCCTGTGTCGGCGGTAACGGCTCCAGCAGCAGCGCCTTCGCTCAGCTAGATACGACACCTGGCACGGGTTACCACCCCGAGTACTACTACAAGAGCTGCGAACCGGGTGCGGCGGGCAATTGGGTACAAGGCATTCCCGGCGGTCCGGGCGGCGGAGCGAACATGGACGATCCGGGTACGATGATCACCGTGGTTCCGGAGCCTGGCGCGCTCGGCATGCTGTTCGTCGGTATTGCACTGATCGCGCGCGGGCGTCGGACTTGAGCGCGATTCGTCTTCAGAGGTTTCGCTCAACCCTCACCCGGCCCTATCCCTGTGAGGGAGTTCACACCCCGATCGTGTCCGGCGCCCAGATGAATTTGTGCATCTGAAGTTGGAAGCGGACGGGCAGGTGGTCGGCGAGGATCCATTCCACGATCCGCACCGGTTCGATTGCGCCGAAGACTGGCGACATCAGAATCACGCAGCGGCGCGTCAAGTCATAGCGGTGGATGACATCGCGCGACCATTCGTAATCGTCCCGGTCGCCGATGACGAACTTGACCTCGTCATGCGGCGTGAGCAGATCGATGTTCGGCCAGTGGTTCGCGTCGCATTCGCCGCTGGAGGGGCATTTGAGGTCCATGATGCGGATGACGCCCGACGGCAGGCGGTCGATTGGCAGCGCGCCCGAGGTTTCGCATAAGACTGTGTAGCCAGCGTCCATGAGATGCTGCGCCAAGTCGCCGCAAGCGGGTTGCAGGAGCGGCTCGCCGCCGGTGATCTCGGTCAGGGGGGCGGGCGTCCCGCCCGCCAGTTGGCGTTCAAGATGCACGCCCCCCGGCCCCGGACTTGCGTCCGGCGTTCTGATGGTTTCCTCAACATTCGGCAGAAGCGCGCGCACGCGGGCGACGACCTCGTCGACGCTCATCCAGTCGCCCGCGTAGAAGGCATGCTCCGAATCGCAGTAGACGCAGCGCAGGTGGCAGCCGGTCAGCCGCACGAACACGCAGGGCCAGCCGGCATAGCTGCTCTCGCCCTGAATGCTCAGGTAAATCTCGTTGACCCGCAGTCGGCCCACGTCCAAGCGTATACCCGATCAGGCTGACGTTTCCAACTTCAACGTCCACGCACTAGCTGTAGGGGCGCTCAGCAGCCTTTGAATTGTGGTTTGCGCTTTTCGAGGAAGGCCTTCACGCCCTCGACGTGGTCCTGCGTTCGGCCGGCAGCCGTCTGCAGGAGCGCCTCGTACGCAAGCTGGTCTTCGAGCGTCACGAACCAGGAGCGATTCAGGGCGCGCTTGGTGAGGCCGATGGCCTTCGTGGGCAGCGCGGCCAGCTTCGCGGCCAGTTTGGCCGTTTCCGGCTGTAACTGGTCGTCGGCCACGACCTGGTTGCACAGGCCGATCTGCAGGGCTTCATCGGCCGTCACCTTGCGGCCCGTGAAGCACAAGTCCATGGCGCGCGACAAACCGATCAGCCGCGTCAGCATGAAGGTGCTGCCGGAGTCGGGCACCAGCCCGACGTTGATGAAGACCTCAATGAAGGACGCGGACGCAGCGACGATCCGCAGGTCGCAGGCCAGCGCCAGGCTGCAGCCGGCGCCGGCCGCCACCCCGTTCACGGCGGCAATGACGGGTTTCTCAATCGTGCGCAGGCGCTGGATCAAGGGGTTGTACAGCCGGCGAAGATGCTCGCCCAGCTCCGGTGCCTGCGGCTGCTCATAACGCGCCTTAACGTCGTCGAGGTCCTGACCGGAACTGAACGCTCGTCCGTTGCCGGTGATCACTAGGCAGCGCACGCTATCGTCGCGTTCGGCTGTCTTGAGCGCGTCGAGCAACTCGGACAACATTGCATCGTTGAACGCGTTGAGCACGTCGGGGCGATTCAGCCGCAGGGTCTGAACCGCCCCATCGCGCTGGACTTCAATGGTCGTGTAGGCAACCATAGCCGTTGTGGTGCGGGCCCCAGCCGCCGGCGCGCCGATCTTGACCGCCAAGACGCCAAGATCGCCAAGATGCGGGTCCGCGTCGCGGACCAAACCCTCTCCTTGGCGTTCTTGGCGTCTTGGCGGTTGTCATGGGTTCGCCGGTAACGTGTTTAGCGAATTATCGCCGTTTGGCGCGCTTGGCAGTCTTGCGCTTGGTCTTGGCCTTTGCTTTGGTCTTGGGGCGTGGCCGGCCTCTGGCAGCCATCTTTTTCTTTGGGGCAGGCCGAGCTTTGCGTGCGGCCGCGCGCGGCCGAGGCGCCGCCGCCGGCTGGTGCTCGCGCGTGTAGTCGATGTGCAGCGAAAGTTGCTCGCCTTCGGGCCGAACTCGATAGATTTCAAACGTGCGGTGATCTTCGTCGTGCCACACGTCTACCAGTCGCTGATGGATGATGTAGCCGCTGGGGCCCATGCATTCCATATTGGAAGTCATGGTGCGCGTGTCGGGGTCGTAATGCCCCTTGAACCCCGCCGGTCCGGCGGGGCTCATGTTGTCGAACCAGTAGCCCTGGTAGCAGTTCTCCATCTGGTTCCAGGTCGTAAAGCCGAAGCCCTGGAACTTCATCGGTCCCATGTCGCTCTCATAACGATAGGCCACGCCCAGACCGCCCAGCACCCACTCGCCTTCTTCCAGGCCCTGCGACTCGAAGGGCGGTGAATTCGGATCGTGGTAGGCTTTGGTCTGGGCCTTCCAGCGCCCGACCATCTTGGCCAGCACATCGTGCATCGAACCGGGAGTTAGAACGGGCGGCATCATGCTCTGGGATTCATCCATAATCACACGCTCCATTGAAATCAAATCACTGCGAAAATCGGCCAACTCGTGGGCCGCAATCGTTACGTTCCACTGAATTCAGGTTTGCGTCGCTCCACAAACGCCTTCATTCCTTCCTTCTGGTCATTGGTGGCGAACAGCATGTAAAAGAGTTTGCGCTCGTATTCCAGTCCCTCCGAGAGCGAGGTTTCAAAAGCCTTCAGGACGGCCTCCTTGGCCAGCCGCAGTGCCAGTGGCGGACGTTTGGCGATCTCGTGCGCCAACTTCAAGGCTTCGGCCAGAAACTGCTCCTGGGGATATACGCGGGCAACCAGCCCCGCGGCGCGGGCCTCGTACGCGTCAATAAAACGACCGTTCAGCACCATTTCCATGGCCAGCGATTTTCCGACGCAGCGCGTCAACCGCTGCGTGCCTCCCGCGCCCGGAATAATTCCGATATTGATTTCCGGCTGGCCGAATT
>DASXUA010000452.1:0-4588 GCA_036505095.1 Phycisphaerae bacterium | reverse complement strand
GAAGGGCGGATCGGCGCTGGCGCGGCTGGCATTTTTCCTGACGCGGCGGAAGCTGGGGCGCGTGGTCAAGCCCGTGCGGATTTACGCGCTGCACTCGCGGCTGCTGCGCGGCTATGCCCAGATGGAGTTGGCGCAGGCGGCCGCCCAGCGCGTGCCGGGGCGCATCAAGTCGCTGGCATCGGTGCGGGTCGCGCTGCGCGTCGGCTGCCCGTTCTGAATTGACATCGGGTCTGCCGTGAGCAGACAGCAGGGCGTCAGCGAAGCAAAGCTGCGGGCACTCGCCGAGTACGAAACGTCGCCGCTGTTCTCGGACGAAGAACGCGCGGTGCTGCGGTACGTGGACGCGATGACCGAGACACCGGTCGACGTGCCGGATGAAGTGTTCGGGGTTGTGCGGGCGCTGTACGACGATGGGCAGATCGTGGAGCTGACGGCCGCAATCGCGTGGGAGAATTACCGCGCGCGCTTCGATCATGCTCTGGGAGTTGAAGCCGAAGGCTTCAGTGCGCGAGCGTATTGTCCACCATCCGTTGTCTAATCCGTTTCGTACACGTCGGAGTAGGCGGCGCAGCGGATCGGAGGCAGTCGTACGCTGCCCCGCGTCTGGCCGCCGGATGACGATTTGAGCGATATCGGAAGGGGCGAAGTATCGGAGCCCGTGAAACATTGGTATGCTATCCCTGATGCGGCGCGGGGTATGGACGTGGCCGAAGACGACGTGACCCAGTTTGAACGGGCAGTTTCAGGTGATGTAGCGGTGTTGCGCACGCTGCTCGAACGCTACGGCCAGCAGGTCTGGAACGAGATTCACGCGCAGATCGGCCGGCAATGGCAGACCGCACTGGACGCCGATGACGTGATGCAGGTGACCTACGTCGAAGCATTTCCGCAGATCGGCATGCTGCAGGCGCGCGACGGCGCCGGATTCCTCGCCTGGTTACGCCGGATCGCGGAAAACAATCTGCGTGACGCCATCAAGGAACTGGATGCGAAGAAGCGTCCCAGCCCGGCACAGCGAATTCGGCCTCCCGATGGCGACGAATCGTATGTCGCGCTGATCGAGACCCTCGGGGTGGAATCAGCGACACCGAGCCGCGATGCCGCCAGCAGTGAAGCCCGCGGGATCGTGCACTCGGCGCTGGACCAGCTTCCGCCGGATTATTCGAAAGTTGTACGACTGTATGACCTGCAGGGCCGCGCGATTGGCGAAGTCGCACGCGAGTTGGGCCGCTCGCCGGCGGCCGTGCACATGTTAAGGGCACGGGCACACGATCACTTGCGGGCGATGCTCGGAAGCGAAACGAGATTCTTCAGCGGCCCGCAACGCGCTGGACAGTCGTGAAGGTCGCGCCGGAGGCTGAGATACACGGCCGTGTCGAGCGGCCGCAAAAAACTGTCCCCCGTTCGTGTATCCCGCGTTGCGTTCGTCGCCTTGTTTATAGTCCGCCGGTGCCGATTCCCGCCGATGTGGCGGGGACGTACGGTCCGGCCGCTTCGATTGAAAGGAGAAACGCATGCTTCGCAAGCATTCCGTCAGAATGCTGCTTTCGCCAGCGATCTTGGGTTTGATGATTTTCGGTGCCGTCGGTTGCGGAGCCGGCGGAGGCGGAGGCGGTCGAGGCGGGGGCGGCACCGGGTCGAATTCCAACACACCGGCGAACACCAACTCCACGCGCCCTGGCGGTTCGATCGGCACGAATTCGAACACCAATATGAACACGCCCGCCGGCTCGGTGACGCCGCCGCAGCCGACGCTTTTCGTATTCGACGCTTTTAACGGCGCCTTCGCCTTCCCGAATCCGGCCACTGCGAACGGCAACGTCACGCCCACGATCCACTTCTGGGGCCGGCCGGACGGCAGCGATGACGCCCCCAGCTTCCTGCACGGTGCGGCCGTGGACAGGTCCGGCGCCCTGCTGTTCCTGGAGAATGGCCTGAGACTGGACGTGTTCAGCAACGCGCTGCCCGCCGACCCGTTCCCGCAACCGGACGCTACCATCGCTTCAAGCGATTTGGTCGATACGGGCGTGGCGGCCATGACCTATGACCGGCCGAATGATCGGCTCTTTATCATCAGCCAGGACATCGGTTCGGACGTCCTTCCGGCCCGGGTGCTGGTTTATGACAACATCACGCGCGCGCCGCGCGTCGGCAACGTTGCCGCCAACCGGATCATCGCCAGCACGGACCTGAACTTCACGATGGTGCGCGGCACGGCGCTGGGACCGAATGGCGACCTGTACATCGTGCGACCCGGAAGCCCTTCGATGCCCGACGACTCGGTGGTCGTTTATACCAACGCCGCGACTAGAAACGGCCAGACGCGCGTCGATCGTATTATCACGGTCTCGGTCGGCCCGGACCCCGGCGATTTCGCCGAGATCGACAACATTTTCATTGATGGCAGCGACCGGCTGTACGTGCTCGACAATAACGCCGGGTTCGTTCACGTCCTGGAGGGGGCGGCGACGCTGAACGGCGCGAATTCGCCGGTCCGCTCGATCGACTTCGATTTCCTGCCGGACGACCCGCGCTTCAAGAACTTCGGGCCGCTCAGCCTGACCATCGATTCGCGCGGCACCGGTTACATCCTGGCCGACATTCGCGCGGACCTGCACGCGGCCATCCTGGTACTCGACAACATCGCCACGCGCAGCGGCACCATCGTGCCCGACCGGATCATCGAGGGGCCCGACGTCGGATTCGAGTTCGCGAACGGGCTGTATCTGTGGGAATAGCGGTCAGCCGCCGCCCGCGGCGCATTCGCCCGTTGGCCGTCGTCTGTTATACTCTATCCGGTTCGGCCGGAGCGGAGCTTCGATAGACTCGGCCAACAGGGGGACTGCATGTCGATAAGAAGCATGGTTTGTGCGTTCGTCGGCTTGAGCGCGTCCACAATTGCAACACAGCGGGCCTTTAGTGCCGGAGCCTGCTGCACGCCGTCTTCGTGTACGAATGTCGCGAGTGAGGCGATCTGCAACGCCATGGGCGGTGTGTATCTGCCGAATCAAGATTGCGGCAACAACCCGTGCGCGCCGGGCGCATGTTGCTCGCCGAGCGTGTGCACGATTGCGGATGCATTCTCGTGCATCACGGCCGGACGCGACTTCGTCGGCGCGGGAACGACCTGCGCGGGAAATCCATGCGGCCTGACGGCGGGTGCCTGTTGCCTGGGGACCGTTTGCACCACGATGTCGCAATCGGCGTGCACGGGAGCCGGCGGGATGTTCCTGGGCATTGGGACCATCTGCGTGGCGAACGCCTGCCAGAGCGGGTCGTGTTGCCTGCCGGCGATGTGTGCGCAGATGAGCGGGTACGATTGCAATGCGGCCGGCGGCACCTTCACGGCCGGCGCGAATTGCGCGAATAACCCCTGCGACATTCCCAACAACTGTTCGACCGATTCGCTCTACTACCAGTCGGGCGGCGACCCGGATGCCGGCGGCTACACCTCCGAGGCGGCGGCCGGCCTACAGCGCTGGGACAACTTCACCAGCGTGCCGGGCGCGGTCGTGACCGAGCTGACCTGGTTCGGCTTCGACCTGTTCTTCAACGGCATGACTTTCAGCGAGTGTGTCGAGACGGACAACACGTTCCAGATCACGTTTCATCCCGATGACAACGGTGCTCCCGGTCCGGCGGCCTGCTCGTATTTCTTGCAGGCCACCAGCACGCCGGCCATCGTGCTCGAGAATTACGTGATTAACGAATATCACGTCACGCTGCCCACGCCATGCGCGTTTTCGGCCGGCTGGGTCAGCATCGTCGGTTTTGGTGATCCCACCTGCTGGTTCCTCTGGCTGGGCTCCCATGACGGCGACGGCCTGTCACTGTGCGACAACTGCCAGAGTCACGTGCAGGGCGCCGACTTTTCGTTCTGCCTGGGTGGGATCATCAGCCCGGCCGGTGACCTGGACCACGACGGTGACGTCGATTTGGCGGATGCCGCGGTTCTCGTTAACTGTTTGACAGGTCCTAACAATGGCCCGCCTCCGGACGGCTGCGCGCCGGCCGATCTCGACACAGACAATGATGTCGACCTGCACGACGTGGCTGTATGGGTGAACGGTTTCACTGGATAGGCCTCCGGCCCGAGGCGCCACTGTCTGGCAAACCTGAGCGGCGCGCGTGTTTTTACCCAATTTGCCGAGAATCCCCAAGTTTGGGTTCGTTTGGCGCCGGCGCTTCCGCCGCACCGCACCGGGCCAAAAAAAACGAGCGGTTGGACGGTTGGCCGGGTCTAGAAACCAGAAAACTCGAAACTAGAGACTAGACGATCCCCGACTTCGCTTATTCGGACGTCAAAGAGCCGCGGGGCGGGCGGAGAAATCTCCCCGCAGAGGCATCGGTCGAAACGGCTCGTCGCAAGGCTGCCGCGCGCTCGCGGCGTAAGGCTGACGGTCCGACCGACACCACCCGTCTATAACTACGTGCGCGGCGCGCGCTCGCGGCGCGCCCCGAAGCGCGCGCCGCGTCGTCGCTGATGATGAGGCGGCGCTCCGGAAGCTCGGAGCCCAATGAGTGGCTATCGTCGACGCCATCGGGCTGCGGGCCGCGGGCGGACAGAGCCGTGTAGTTCTTAGCGCGC
>DASXUA010000451.1:0-5613 GCA_036505095.1 Phycisphaerae bacterium | reverse complement strand
TTGGCGTCGAAAACGTGAAGCCTGGATGGGCGCATCGCGAGGCGGAGTTTGTCGTGCACCTTCACCCGGGTGGTCGGCTCCACGCTCGCCACCATGACGCCATCGCCGACCTTCATATCGAGCAGGATTTCCGAGCCGAGTTGCTCGACCACCTCGATCACGGCATCGAAGCAGGGGTGATCGAGATCGGCGGCGCCCGCCACGGTGAGGTCCTCCGGGCGCACGCCGAGCGTGACCTGGTGGCCGACATGGCCGCGCAGGCGCTGCGCGGTCTGGTCCGGCAGCTTGATGCGCAAGCCGGAGTTAACGGCCATCAGCGATCCGTTGGCCTCGGTCACCGTAACGGCGGCGAAATTCATGGCCGGAGAGCCGATGAAGCCGGCGACGAACTTGTTGGCGGGCTGATTATACAGCTCGAGCGGCTCCCCCACCTGCTGCACCACGCCGTCCTTCATGACGACGACCCGGTCACCCAGCGTCATCGCCTCGACTTGATCGTGGGTAACGTAAATGGCGGTGGTGCCGAGACGCAGATGCAGCTTCTTGAGCTCAACGCGCATCTGCACCCGCAGCTTGGCATCGAGGTTCGACAGCGGCTCGTCGAACAGGAATACGCGGGGGTGGCGCACGATGGCACGGCCCAGAGCCACCCGCTGGCGCTGGCCGCCAGAGAGCTGCCGCGGCTTGCGCTTTAGCAATTCGCCGATGCCGAGGATGTCGGCCGCGTCGCGCACGCGCTTCTCAATCTCGGGCCTTTCGAATTTGCGCATCTTCAGGCCGAATGCCATGTTGTCGTATACGCTCATATGCGGATAGAGCGCGTAGTTCTGGAACACCATGGCGATGTCGCGGTCCATGGGCGCAAGTGCGTTGATCACGTTGCCGTCGATTGAGATATCGCCGGAGCTGATCGCTTCCAGCCCGGCGATCATCCTGAGCGTCGTGGTCTTGCCGCAGCCGGACGGTCCGACGAACACCACGAACTCCTTGTCGCGGATCTGCAGATTGACGTCTTTGACAGCGTGCACGCTGTCAAAGAACTTGTTGATCCCCTTGAGGACGACCTGGCCCATTCGCTTCCACCTGCCTCCCAACGGCCTATGCGCAGTCTGCATGCGCGCTTTCGAATCCCCTTGATCCGTGGTGCTGTCAGCCCTTCACCGATCCGGTCAATCCTGCGACGTAGTGTTCGACGAAAAACGAATAGGCGATAGCAACCGGTATCGATCCAAGCAGGGCCCCAGCCATCAGCGGTCCCCAGTAGAATACATCGCCGCGGATCAGCTCCGATGTGACGCCGACCGGCACAGTCTTCTGCTCAGGCGAGGACAGGAAGACAAGCGCATAGATGAACTCGTTCCACGACAGCGTGAAAGCGAAGATGCCGGCCGAGAGGATGCCCGGGATCGCCACCGGGATGACGATGTAGAGCATGGCCTGCCAGCGCGAGGCGCCGTCAATGCGCGCGCATTCCTCGAGCTCCCTGGGCACAGCCTTGAAGTAGCCCATCATGAGCCAGGTGCAGAACGGAATAAGAAAGGTCGGATAGGTTAGAATCAGTGCCCAGGGCGTATCACCCAGCCGATAGTTGCGGATCATCTCGGCCAGCGGAATGAACAGCAGCGTCTGGGGCACCAGATAGGTGATGAAGATGCCGGTACCCAGGCTGCCGGCAAATGGAAAGTTCAGCCGCGACAGGGCATAGCCGGCGAACACGCCGCACACGAGCGAGATAGCGGTTGACGCGAGCGCGATGAACGTCGTGTTCCACAGCCACGATGCGAACAGCGTCTCCTCGAACAGGTACCTGACATGGTCCCAGGTCGGTTTCCAGGTCCAGAACGGATTGTAGTTGATCGAATTCCAGGGCCGGTAAAGCTCGCCGTCCGGCCGCACCGAAGTGATCACCATCCAGTAGAACGGGAACAGCAGGAAAAGCAGGAACAGCGCCATGGGGACGTAGAAGAACGCCCACTTTCGCCAGATTGCACCTTCGATCATGGCTCAGCGGACCTCCACGCGGCGGATGTAGAGAAGTTGGATGATGACGACCAGAAACAAGACTGGAAACATTGCGAGCGCGATGGCGGCGCCCTCGCTCAACAGGCCGGTGCCGATGGCGATCTGATAGGCGTAGGTGGCGAACAGGTGCGTTGCGTTGGCTGGTCCGCCGCCCGTCATCACATAGACGATCTGGAAGTCGGCGAACGTCTGAATCACCGAGAACAGCACCACGACCATGGTCACGGGCAGCAGCAGCGGCCAGGTGATGTGCCAGAATCGCTGCCACGGCTTGGCGCCGTCGATGGCGGCGGCCTCGTTGAGTTCGGGACTGATGGTCTGCAGGCCGGCGAGCAGGCTGATGGCGAAGAACGGCACCCCGCGCCAGATGTTGACGATGATAATCGAGATCATGGCGAGGTCGGGATCGCCCAGCCAGTTGATCCGACCGGTGATCAAGCCGAAATGGTAGAGGAGCCAATTGAGAACGCTGAACGTCGGGTCGAACATCCACTTCCAGGCGAAAGTCGAGAGCACGGTCGGGATAATGAAAGGCAGCAGGATGAAAGCACGGGTAAAAGCCTTGCCGCGGAAATTACGGTTGAGCAGCATGGCCAGCCACAGCCCGAGCGCCAGCTTGAAGACGGTGGTCACGCCCGTATAGACGAAGGTGTTGTAAACGGAGGTGCGAAAGATCCCGTCATTGAAGATCTTGTAGAAGTTAGCGAGGCCGACGAAGTCGCCGGGCATACCGACGCGCGAGCTGGTGACCGACAGCAATATCCCTCGAATGAAGGGATAGGCAATGAACATGCCGAGCAGCACGATGGTCGGCACCAGCAGCACGAACGCCAGCCAGCGCTCGTCCTCGAGCAACCGCTGTCGCCGCGGAGGGGGCGCCCCGCGGAGCGTGGTGGCGGAAACCGCGCTTATCGCCATGTTCGATCCTCGTCGGTCGGAAGATCCCTTGCTCCCCACGAAAAATGGGGAGAGGGACGGCTTAACCTCAGACGTAGACCTTCGTGAGCTCAGCCTCTGCCCACTTCACGGCATCCTCGGCGGGCATGCCTTGGACGGCCTTTGCGTACATATCAATGATGATGTACTTGGTTACGACCTCGGCTGCCTTGCGCGTTGAGGGCCCTTGGTAGCCAGCGAAGCGCCCTGTGCGCGCCGCTTGCTTGTAGGGAAGCATGATCGGGTCGTCGCCCCACAGCTTGTGCTTTTCCCAATCCGTGGTCGGGCCGACCGAGAAGCCCTTCTGGGAGACGAACCACTTGTCGTAGACGTCTTTGGAGTGAATCCAGCCAAGGAATTTCTTCGCCGCATCCTGGTTCTTCGAATAACCCATCAGGAGGTTCGAGAACGGGACGTGATAGCTGAACTGCCCGCCGGGGCCCTTGGGCAGCGCGGCGTGCAGGATGTCGTCCTTCAGTTGCCCGCCTGCCTCCGTCTTGTAGGTATCCGGCTTGCGCAGGGCCTCGATGTAGATCGAGGCGCCATTGAGCGTGGCGCTGCACGTCCCGGACAGAAAAGCGCGGTTGTTGTTGGAATCGTCCCAGGCGAGCCCGCCTTCATCGTGGGCGTCCTTCCAGAAGGCCACCATGAACTTCACCGACTCGACCGTTGCTGGGCTGTTCAGCACAACCGTCTTGCCGTCTGCTTCGACCTCTTTGCCGCCCCAGGACCACAGGTAGGGGTAAGCGAAGGCAGGCGCATCGCCGAAGGTGTGACCCAGCGTTTGGCCGATGGGCCGTCCCTTTGCCTTCAGCTTCTTGCCGGCCTCGCGATACTCTTCCCACGTCTGGGGAAATTTTCCATCCGTGTAGCCGATCTCGGCAAACCAGGACTTTCGGTATGCGATCTGCAGGCCGACGATGCACCACGGCACTGCGATCCATTTCTTGCCGTCATTGGCGACAGCGCGGGATGTTTCGTAGAAGCCGCCCTGGCCCTTGCCGAGTTCCTCAGCGATGTCGCTGACGTCTATGACGCTCTCGCCGTAAAGTTGCCCCCAATTGTTGAGGACGCAGACGACGTCGGGGCCTGACCCCGACTGGATCGCCGAGGTGATGCGGGCCTGGATGTCGTTGGCGTTGATGGTCTCGATATTGAGCTTTATGCCGAGCGCCTTCTCGCCCTCCTTGGCGATTTCGTTGCGCAGAAGCTGATCTGACGCCGGAACGAAGTCGGTCCAGCGCAGCCAGTGTACCGTCGTGCCCTGTGCAAAGGCGGGCGGGCGGCCAGTGGCCAGGATGCCGGCCATGCCGCCGACGAGCGCGGTACCGCCCTTGAGGACGTTACGTCGAGTTATTTTCGTCATGCATTCCTCCCTGGTAATGCCCTTTGGCCGGTCTGATGCCGGCTTGGAGGCCTTTCAGTCTATCGCGCCTCCGTGGTTCAACGCATGGGCACGCGTGCGCAATACGTTGGCTCGATGATCATTTGTTGGTGTTCCACTTGCAGCGCCGTGGTGGCGAGTTCGTCGCGAAACAGGGTGAATTCTTTGCAGAACAACGGCGCGATTACATCGCTCCCAGTTGTAACGGCGATACCACCGGCGGCCTGGATCGCGTCGGCGCTGCTGCCAGCGCATGAACCCTACCGTCATAACGGTCCCTCCCGCGCAGCGACGGTCTTGCCGTGGCCAAGCGGGTTTTCCCCGTCTTATATGAAGCTCGGTACCGGAAGCTGGCGCGACGTCATTGTCGCCCGTCGCACCAGGAAATCAAGTGCTAGCTTTGACGCGCCGGCCATGGTCAGTTCGTGAACTGGCCGGCCACCAAAAGTACCGAACCTCTTACGTAAAACACTTCATCTGAGGCGACTACAGAACCGGCAATGTCCGTAAGGTGGGCCTCACGCGGCCAGCGTGTTCTCGACCAGCTTGATCCAGTAAGAGGTGCCGAACACGATCGCCTCGTCGTTGAAATTGTAGGCGGGGTGATGCAGGCCTGCGCTGTCGCCGTTGCCGCAGAAGATCAGCGCACCCGGCCGCTGCTCCAGCATGAAGGCGAAATCCTCGCCGGCCATCAGCGGCGGCATCACATGCACATTGGCATCGCCGGCGATGTCTCTGGCTGCCCGCGTCGCGACATCCGTCTCAAGGGCATGGTTGACCGTTACCGGATAGCCGCGATCGTAGGTCAGATCGATCCTGGCGCCGGTGACCTGCGCCACGCCGGCGACGACCTCGCGGACCCGCCTTTCCACCATTTTCCGCACTTCACTGTTCAGGGTACGGACGGTGCCCGCCAGTTCCGCGGTTTGCGGGATCACATTGCGGGCGTGGCCGGCATGAAATTCGCACATCGAAATCACTGCCGATTCGAGCGGATCGACGCTGCGCGACACGATCGACTGCAGCGCCGTGATCAACTGCGCGCCGACCAGGACGGAATCGATGCTTTTGTGCGGCTGCGCGGCGTGCCCACCGCGCCCCTCGATCTTGATGACGACGGCATCGCCTCCGGCCATGATCGGACCGGGCCGCAGCGCGAACGCGCCGACCGGAATGCCGGGACCGTTATGCATGCCGTAGACCTGCTCGATACCGAAACGGTCCATCAGCCCGTCCTTGATCATCGCAACCGCGCCCGCGCCGCCCTCTTC
>DASXUA010000450.1:0-10846 GCA_036505095.1 Phycisphaerae bacterium | reverse complement strand
AGAGCGCCCTGCATTCTGGGGCGCACCTGTGATCAGTTGCAGGCCAGGAATGCCCTGGAAATCCTGGGCATTGTCCGTGGCTAGTGGACATTCGTACGCCAACGCCGTCGCGGCCATCCATGCATCCTCGTGTGAGATCGGCTGGCGCTTAACGAACCGCGCGAACCTTGCCCCACTGACGGCAGATCTCCGGCGACGACGGAATCACCACGTAATGGCGAAGCACAGCATCGAGCCGCGCCAGTTTCTTGACACCCCAGTTGGCACGGTCAGCACCCTCGTACATCTCCGCAAGGACCATGAACGAGATGGCCAGCGTCTTGCCAGCGAGATGCGGCCGGAAGGGCTCGGCGCGCCGATGACCCTTCATCAGGAAAGAAACGACATTCGTATCGAGTACCAGGACGCTCACGTGCCGGTCGCGCTTTCACGTCGACGCTCATGGATCCCCGCCAGGAACTCCTCGAATTCCTTGTCCTGCTCCCACAGGTCCGAGCCTTGGCCGATGATCTCGTCCGGACTGCCGATCGCCCGCACGCCCTGCTGGGCGGCGAGCGCGTCGATGGTCAGGGCTTGCCAGAATTCTTCGCGGTCGGGTGGCGGATGCCCCTTGCCTGGCGACGGCGCCTCGTCGACATTGAGCACGACCTTGTGCTCGCCCGGTGTGACTTCGCTCGGCAGTTGAACCGAGAGCACGCCGTCAGAACCGACCATACCGTTGGTTTCGATTTTCTTCATTGCGTGCCCTCTGCATTTCGCAGAACAGCCCCTCAAAGGTAATCATACCTTCAGACCGATCGGCGTACATCTGCGGCCATGACCGATTCATTCTTTAGTCGCCGGCGCTTCGCTTTCGCGGCGGATGTGCAGGCGCAGGCGGTGGATGCGGCGCGGTTCGGCGGCGATCACGCTGATCTCGACGTTGTCGTGATCGCACTTCTCTCCCACAGATGGGATCTTTCCGAGCCGGCTGTAGACGAAACCGCCAATCGTTTCATAATCCTCGCCTTCCGGCAGCGCGATGCCCAGCTCCTCGTTCAGCTCGTCGACGCGCACACGCGCGTCGACCTCGAGTGTGTCCTTGTCGATGCGGCGGATGGGCGGCGGCTCCTCGGTCTCGTGCTCGTCGGCGATTTCGCCGACCAGCTCCTCGATGATGTCCTCGATGGTCACCAGCCCGGCCGTGCCGCCATATTCGTCCAGTACGATCGCGATGTGCACCTTTTGCGCACGGAACTCGCGCAGCAGATCGCGCACGCCTTTGGTCTCGGGGATAAATAGCGCCGGCCGCATGATCTTCGTGCAGTCGAAGCTCGACCCCTCCTCCAGCAGCAGCAGGTCCTTGACGTACAGCACGCCCAGGATCGTGTCGATCGTCCCGTCATACACCGGAATGCGCGAGGGCCCCTCGTCCTTGATCAGCTTCTTGATATCCGCCAGCGTCGCCGATTTCTCGACCGCCACGATGTCGGTGCGCGGCGTCATGATCTCCGACACCTGCGCGTCGCGCATTTCGATGACGGATTCGATCATCTCCTTCGCTTCCTCGTCGACTGCTCCATGCAGCTCGCCCTCGCTGACGGCATCCAGGATTTCCTGCTCCAACTCGTGTGCCTGCGATTGGGCATCCGGAGGTGGCGCACCCGACAGCCGGCGCACCAATCCGTCGGCCGCGTGGGCAATCAGCAGGAATGGATACAACACGTTACGCACCACCAGCAGCACCGGCAGGATCGCCGTCAGCAGTCCCTCGCCCGCGTACTTGGCCCAGGCATGGGGCACGGCCACGCCGAAGATCACGACCAACAGCAGCGCGATCGCGAACGCGGCGGAGTACGTGGCCGCACCGGGAGGTTGCGCGCTGCCGCGCTCGGCCAGGCGCACGATCACCAAGGCCAGCCCGAACACGCTGGCCGTGCGCAGGCTGGCCATGACCAACTCCAGGTCCGCGCGGCGCTCGAGGAAGCGCTCGAACAACTCAGCCTGGCCGCGCTGCTGAAACCTGTCCGACAGTCGGCCCAATGAGGCTTCGCGCAGCGCCAGGTGCGCTGCGGACCCGATGCACATCGCCAGCAGCAATGCCAAGGTTGCCCAGCCAAGCCATCCCATTAGCGCGACTTTTTGCCTTGCAGGCCGGGTGGCATGCTTTCACGCGAAGCGGGCAAGCATGTTCGTATGGCTACCCGGCTGAAGCCGCGAAGCCATGCCACGCCAGCTCAACGACTCCCGTTTCCATTTACCCGTACACCGCGCCCAGACCCAATTCCTTCAGCAACTCGTCTTCTTTGGCGTGCATGCGCTGCGCGTCCGCGGGATCGCGATCATCATACCCCAGCAGGTGCAGGGTTCCATGTATCGCATACAGGCACACTTCCGCCGAGACGCTATGGCCGCGCCGGCGGGCCTCGCGCCGCGCCGTGTCGATCGAGATGTACATTTCGCCTTCCACGAGTTGGCTGTTGTCGTGGCCATAGTTCAGGGAGATCACGTCCGTCGGGCCTGCGTGTTGCAAGAACTCACGATTGAGCCGGGCGATGGCGCGGTCGCTGACCAGGTTAACGTCGATCATCGCCGAGCGTCGCTTGTGTGTTTTCAGCGCCTGTCGAATGGCACGCCGTAACCAGGCGGCGTACCGCGCGCGCCCGCGGCGTTCGAGGTAAACGTGAATCTCGTAACCCAGCGGTTCCATACGCGTGCGTCAGCATTGGGCGGTCGCAGCGCGGGCTTCGGCCCGGCGGCTAAACTCGGCGAGGTCGCGCCTGCACACTCAACCGGCCGCGGCCGGCCGTGGCGGGCCCGAGACCGACGTGCGCTCTTTGCCCCTGGCTTTCGGGTACGCGACACGGCCGTGATAGAAACGCACCAGGCTCTTGACCAGCGATTCCTCGACGCGATGCAGCTCCTTGAGCGTGATGTCGCAGTCGTCGAACTGCCCGTCGTTGAGCCGATCCATCACGATCTGGTGTACGGTGCTTTCAATCTTGCCGGCCGACGGCTCGTCCAGCGCCCGCACGGCGCCCTCGACGCTGTCGCACAGCATCAGCACGGCCGTCTCTTTCGAGCGCGGCTTGGGGCCGGGGTAGCGGAACTCGACTTCACTCACCTCGCGATCGTGCTTGCCCACCGCGATCTGCGGCTGCTTCTGCGAGGCCACGTGATGAAAATAGCGCACCAGCGTGGTGCCGTGGTGCTCCTCGATGAACGGGAACAGCACGCGCGGCAGGTTATATTCCTTGGCCAGCTCGATGCCGTCCTTGACGTGCCCCAGAATGATCAGCAGGCTCATGCTCGGGGCGAGATGATCGTGCCGGCTGATCGAGCCCTGCTGGTTTTCCGTGAAATAGTCGGGCTTGAGGATCTTGCCGATGTCGTGATAGAGCGCGCCGACCTGCGCGAGCAGGCCGTTCGCGCCGATCGCCTCGCACGCCGCTTCGGCCATGGTCCCGAGTACGAGGCTGTGGTTGTAGGTCCCCGGAGCTTCACCCGCCAGCCGTTGGAGCAAGGGTCGCGTCGGATCGCGCCATTCCAGCAGCGTCAGCGCCGTGGCGATCTTGAAAACGCGCTCGATGTACGGCAGCACGGCCGTCACGAACATCGCCGCCGCGACCGCAGCGCTGGCTGCATAACCGGCCCGCGTCAGGATATAGTGCGGCTCCTGCTGCGCGGACAGACCGAAGGCGAAGCTCACCGCGAACAGGAGTGCGCCGGTTACCACCCCGGCCGTGATGATCCGCGTCCGCGTACGGACCTCACCCAGCAGATACACGGTGGCGAACGAGCCAAGCAGCATGGCGACGAACAGATCGACGCCGCCGCGCACGGCGAGCACCGCCAGCAGGCCGGCGAGCACCATCACCCCAGCCGCGAATTGCCGACGATACACAATGGTGATAATCGACGCCGCCACCAGCATCGGGGCCAGCGTCAACTCTTTGATATTCAGTTCCACGTCGACGATGCGCGCCGCCAACAGCGCCGCCAGCACCAGGCCGCTGAACGCCAGCGTGCGCGTGTGGATCTCCAGAATGCGGCGTTGATACATGCCCACCAGCGAGAACAGGCTCACCGACAATGCCAGGAAAACGATGCTGGTGCCGACGCTTTCCAGCGCCTGACGGCGGCGCGCGGCGCGCGCCTGCGGCGTGCCGCTCTCGAGAAACCGCTGATAGGCGGCCTGCTCCTCCTGCACTAGCTCCACGTCGGCGGCCGTCAGACCCTGTCCCGGGCGCGCGAATACGAAAGGCTTGCCCTTTTCAACAACATCCTGCTGCTCCGGCACGGCTTGCTCGGCCGCCTGCATGGCCTGCTGCGTGCGATTCGGATCGAAGACGAGCAGCGGTTCGCTGGTCAGGCGATTCGCGAGGATGCGCTTCACCGTGGGCTGCAGCGACGACAGGGGATATCGAAAGATCTGGCTCAGGTCGGCCGCCCGGCCATTCACCTGCGCCTTCTGGTTGTAGGGCGTGAACTCGGTCACATCCAGCGGCTCCGATTCGCCGGCTTCGTCGATGATGACCGCGCGGGTGGCGCGCGGGCTGCGTTCCTCGGGCGTAGGCCGCCGGTCATAAATGCGCTCGCGCAGCAGTTCGGCCGCGAGCGATTCCGTGGCCTTGCTGAAGACTTCCTCGAACACGCGCGGCGCAATGCCCTTGAGCCGCTCAAACTCTTCGCGCGTCAGCGGCAGATCAGCCGCAATGGGCGCCGCCTTGAATTCATCGTAATTCGCCGCGCCGCCCAGTGCCTCGCGCAGCTCGCCCAGGTCCTGGAGGATGCGCGCCAGCAGCGCGCGATTGATCCGGTAGTAGTTGGGCACCGCGGCCCGCGCCGCCTGCCGGGCCTCGTTGGTCCGCGCCGGGTTGACGCGCGTGAATTCGACGCGCGCTGGAATGGGTTGATCGATGGACTGACCTTCGCTGTAGCGCAGCGCCGGCTGCCCCAGCAGCGCGATGGCCGTCGCGCCGACGAAGAATGCCAGCGCCGCCAGCGCCGGCCAGAACCCGATATGCTCGGCCCAGCGTGACCAGGGCGACTGCTCGTGCTCCGGACGTTGCCGGCGCACGCCCGAGCGCCGGATGCTAGGTTTTCTGATGATTCCCATAGGCCTCTACAATGTGCTGCACCAGCTTGTGCCGCACAATATCCGTCTGTTTCAGCCGCACGATCGCGACGCCGGGGATGCCCTGCAGGCGCCGCAGCCCATCGATCATGCCACTCGGCTGTCCCGGCGCCAGGTCGATCTGCGAATCGTCGCCGGTGACAATCATCTTGCTCTCCTGCCCCATGCGGGTGAGGAACATCAACATCTGACTGACGGTGCTGTTTTGAGCTTCGTCGAGGATGACGGCCGCGTGATTCAACGTCCGCCCGCGCATGAACGCCAGCGGAATCACCTCGATGATGTCGTTCTGCATGAAGCGCCGAATCTGATCGAAGCCCATCATGTCGTGCATGGCATCGAACAACGGCCGCAGATATGGGTTGACCTTGGCCTGCAAATCGCCCGGCAGGAACCCGAGCTTCTCACCCGCCTCGACGGCCGGCCGCACCAGCACGATCCGCTTGATCTGATTGCGCTTCAGCAGACTGACCGCGACCGCCACCGCCAGGTAAGTCTTGCCGGTGCCGGCCGGCCCCACGCCGAACGTCAGGTCGGATTTGAAGATCGCTTCGACGTACTCCGCCTGCCCAGGAGTGTGCGGGGCCACCGCCTGACCGGTGTATACTTCGATCGTGCCGGCTTCGCCCGTGTCGCGCCGGCGCGCGACGGCTTCGATCGCGGCGGCCACCTGGTCGGCGTTGATAAACTCCCCGGAACGGATGCGCTGCTGGAGGTTCTCGATGACCGCGGCAGCCTTGGCGACCGAGTCGGCGGCGCCGCTCAAGTGAATGGCCGAGTCGCGCGCGGCAATCCTGACATCCAAGGCGGACCGGATCAATCTGAGGTGTCCGTCCGCCGGTCCGAATAGCGCCGCCCGCTGCCCCGGCTTCTCGATAACGATGGTGAGATCCAACTTCTTTCAGGCGATCGTCCCCCCACCCGCTGGCGGGGAGTTCGGGCATCTCGCGCCCATATGCTTACATTCTAGCCGGTCCCCGGTCCGCGCGTCAGTCTCAGCCTCTCCGCCCCCTAGCTCAGCCAGAGCACCAGCCACGCTACCGGCGCCGTCATGAATACGCTATCGACCATATCGAGGACGCCGCCAAAGCTCGGAACCAGTTTCGCTGAATCCTTTGCATGGGCACTGCGTTTCAGGATTGACTCGAGGAGATCGCCAACCTGACCGACGATCGACATAAGTACAGCGAAAACAAGCGCTTGCGTCGTTCTAAGAGACGCCAGCGCCTCGCCGGCGTGACCGAGCAGGACGATTCGGAGCGGGATCACGCCAGCGGGAGCGTTCGCATATTCGGCCGCTAATCCAGATGCCCAGCGACCGAACGTGAGCAGCGCCAGCATGGCGGCCACACTGCCGAGCACGCCGCCAAAGGCGCCTTCATATGATTTTGCCGGACTGAACCGTGGTATGAGCTTGTGACGGCCAAAAAGCGAGCCCACAAAATAAGCTCCGATATCCGAAGCTTTAGTTACAAGCAGGTAAATCAGGACCAGCCAAGCGCCGATCGGCCCCGGGCGGCTCACGTCGCAGCGCACCACCACCAGAAATGAAGGCAGCAGACCGGCGTAGAGGACTAGTCCCCAAGTCGCGGTGATATCGCCAACGGCGCCTTCCGCCGAAGACCGGACCGTTAGGTGCAGCACGGCCGTTCCGAAAATGGTAAGGAAAACCCAGATAAGCTGCCATGGTAGCCCGTCGACATCCCCAGAAGTCGGACCCAGCCAGCCGGCCGCTGCCAGCCACGGAGAGACCACCAAGACCAGACACATTAAGGCGGCCCAACGGCTGTGTGGACGCAACCCCGCCGCCCGACAGAGATTGGATAGCTCCAGGCAGGCTACCAAGCTCAGCCCTGCCAAGGTGATGGGAATGGCGCTGCCCCGGCGTAGTGGCGCCCACCATGCGCCGCCGCGACTCGCGAGCGAGATTACCGCATCCAGCGCGGTCAGCAGGAATATGAGGGCGATGAGCAGGACCCCGTACGTGATTCGCTGCAACATCGGTCCCTGCATCCGCGGCGCGCCGAAGGTCAGTTCGGGCATGTCGGCCGAGCGCGCGTCACGATAGCCCGTTGCCGCGTGCCTGTCCAACTCCGGACATCTTCATCAAAAGTAAGGATACCCAGAATCGCTGTGCACTTTGCGCAGCCCCTCGTTCCAAAAACTTTGCAGACGTCCGAAATTTATCGCCGCGCGAGCATTTGCAATTGCACGGCAGCCGTGCGAAAATGATCTGTTCGGCCGGCACCGGCCGGAAGCGTCGGGGCTTACGAAGTTCATCCTAATTTCCGAGGTGAGATCAATCATGCGCAAGATCGCGGGGGTCGTTGTAGGAGTGGCGTTGCTTTTGGCAGGCTTCAAAGCGATGCCAGCCCGCAAAGGTTCAACAGAGTCCAAGAAAAACAGCGAGTCAGCTTCGGCGGCTGCCGAATCGCAACTCAATCCCGCGCAGCAGCAGATCGTCGCCTATTTGCGGACCTTGCCGCACGACGGCAAGCCGCGCGGGGCAGTCTGCTGCGCGCCCGGCACGCCGCAAGAACTGGTCGATGCACTGGAGACTGCGCTTTATACGCTTCCGGAGTACCTGAATACCACCACCTGGACCGGACAGCAGGCCACGATGCTGCGCTGGAGTTTGCCGCCGGATGGCACGTCCGTTCCGAGTTTCATCGGCGAGCCGTCCGGAACCTCGAGCCTGTTTTCCACGCTGAACACACAATTCGGAGGGAACACCGCGCTGTGGCAGTCGCTGATCGCGCAGTGCTTTCAGCGCTGGGATGATCTGACGGGCATCAGCTATACGCAGGTGGGCGACGACGGCGCCGCGTTCTTCGGCGCGCCGGGCAGCGACAGCGCGCCGCGCGGTGACTGCCGCGTCAGCATGAAATTCATCGACGGTCCGAGCGGCATCCTGGCGTACGATCCGTTCCCGCCGACGGGCGATATGGTCCTGGACAGCGCTGATTTCTGGGCCAACTCGACCAACAACTACCGCTTTTTCCGCAACGTCGTGACGCACGAGCATGGCCACGGCATCGGGCTGCTGCACGTGTGCCCGTACAACGCGACCAAGCTGATGGAGCCGTTCATCTTCACGTCCTCCGATGGCCCGCAGCAGGATGACATCCGCGGCGCGCAGCACATCTACGGCGACGATTATGAGCCGAACAATACCCCGGCGACCGCTTACGATCTGGGTTCGCTGGACGGCGTCGCGCTGGTGCAGGATGCCAGCGTAAAGAACGCCTCCGATCCGGACTACTATGCATTCACCGTCGGACCGGGCATGCAGGCGGCGCTCACTATGACGCCGGTCGGCAGCAGCTACACCTACGGCCCGCAGGGAAGCTGCGGCAGTCCCGTCAGCGTTAATGGCGCCGCGGTCAGCAATCTCGGCCTGGAGCTGCGCACCCTGAGCGGCACGACGCTGGCGTCGAGTACCGCGGCGCCCGCCGGGGTCGCGGAGGTGATTCCCAATACGATCCTTCCGCCGGAAGGCGGCACCTTCCTGGCGTATGTGATTCCGGGCGCCTCCAGTGACGTGCAGCGTTACACGTTGCAGATCGTGGTGAGCGACCTGCCCGGCGCGACCATCGTGTCCGCCAACCCGCCCACTACGAATCCGTATCTGGCGGGTCAACCCTTCCGTGACGTCTTGCAGACTGGCAGCGATACGAACCTGACTCAGGGCATCGGCGGCGCGGGAACTCCCGCCGCGGGCGGCATCACCTACAGCCCGATTGCGGTCACGTTCAACAGCACTCCGCTGGTGCCGCTGACGCCCGCAGGCGTAATCGTGGCCTGCACGGGCGGCAACTGCCCGACCGCGACGGCGGTCACGGGCTCCGGCGCCGGGCCGTATCAGATCACGCTGAGCGGACCGATCCCGCCGACGCAATGCACTACGTTCACATTCGCCGGGACGGCGCCGGGTCAGAAGCTTCAGTATCAGTCGCTGCCCGGCGACACCAATCTGGATTATTCGGCAAACACCCAGGATTTGCTGGCGCTGGTGCAGGCCCTGAACGACGGCACCGCCAACCTGCCGGCGAATCTGGCACGGTACAATATCAACCGCAGTAGTGAACCGAGTGCGCCCGTCAACACGCAGGACCTGCTGCGCGAGGTGCAACTGCTGAACGGCGCCAACACCACGCAAGCGTTCAACGGTGCGAGCGTGGCTCTGTGCCCGTAGCGCGGTCACACGTAACGCGACTGGCAAATGGCACGGGTGAACGCAGATCGTTCTGATCTGTGTTCACCCGTGATGCTTTGATCCGCGCACACGTATCTGTGGCGCAGGCCTCTGGCCTGCACTTCAGGTTTCCCGACCTCCAACGACAACCTGATCCGGCCGGCGTTTACGAGCGCCTCGCGCGCGTCCGTGCGGCTTTCCGGGCCGCCGCCGAGCGCTCCGCCGGTCCCTTGGTCCGCACGGCCTTCTCGGCTGCGGCCGACCGCTCCGCCGCCGTTCGGTGACTCGCCGCCGACCGGGCCTGCCGCGCCAGCGCCGCAGGCGACGCCGCACCGCGTGCTTCGCGCTTCAGCACGCCGCTGATCGCGCGCGATCGCCGGGCCGAAGGTTTGCGCTTGGCGCCGCGCTGGCCAGCTTCATAAGCGCGCTCCGCACTGCGGCGGGTCTTTTCGGACACACGCCCCCGGGCCGGTGGCGGCAGCTTCACGCCCGAGCGGCGCGCCTTCGAGAGACCAATCGCAATGGCCTGCTTGGTGGAGCGTGCCCCATGCTTGCCTTCGCGGATGTGGTGCATCTCCTCGCGAATGAACTCGCCGGCCTGAGTCGTGGGCGCTTTGCCTTCGCGCTTGTCGCGGCGCGCCCGCTCGATTGTTTCCTTTTCTGGCATGACTCTTTCTCCGCATCTGTGCCGCCGCTTTCCAAGGTCGGCGGATGATAACCTCTGATCCAAGGCCCATACGAAGGGCCGCAGACGAAACGCGCTGCCATTGCCGTGCCGGAACCGGCGAATTGGCTTTCAGCGTGCGCTGATTCGTCTCCGTCGGCGCGGGTACTCACGATGGATTGGTCAAAGTGTCCGCCAGCCGAGCCGCACTGTCCGCACACCGGCCGCCGCGAATCCATCGCTCAGCCTGGATGACGTATGTGACAGGCGTGCGTTCGCAGTGCGGCCGTCCGATTAGCGGCTCCAGTAGCCTTCGTGCAGCTCCCAGCGCCCGCCCCTTCTGACCCAGCGTGAATCGACGTGCCGGTAGCCGCTCGGCCGCTTTTCGTAATGACCGCGGGTCCACACGAACCGGTTGCCGTCGTGCGACCAGTATCCGTTGACCCACACGTGCAGGGCTGACGGCCGCGGCGAGCGCCGCTCCACGATGACGCGCGGCGGCGCGTGTTCCACGATCACTCGCGGCCGCGGCGGCTCCTGCACCACGACCACCTCCGGCTCTTCGCGCTGCAGGATCACCGTGCGCTCCGGGCGGCGCTCGACGATCACCACCTCACGCGGCGCCTCCTGCTCGATTACTTCCTCGTCAGGCCTCTCTTCGTGCACCACCACGCGCTCGCGATGGCGCTCGCAACCGATCAGCCCGCCGCCCAGCGCGGCGCAGCACGCCGCCAGCATGGTCCAACGATTTTGATTCTGTAAAGTCATGATTGCTCCTGCCTGAAGAAAACCGTCGAAGCGCTGCTCGGGCGTCCTCGGAATGACGGCCCGCGCGCCGCCAAACACTCCCTTTGAATCATACCACAAACAG
>DASXUA010000449.1:0-5062 GCA_036505095.1 Phycisphaerae bacterium | reverse complement strand
CCGACCAGTCGCATATCGTGACGAGCTTCTGCGCGGGAGCGACCGCCACGGTGAGATGCCCGTAGACAGCGTGGGGAATCGGGTGTAGCGGCACGGTCTGGGGCAGGGGTCGGTTGGCAAAGTTCCTCGGTTGCGCAAGCGGCAGTTCGCAGCCGATCATCCAGCACGTCTGCCCGCCTGACCCGAACCACGTTGTGGCCAACTTCTGCACAGGAGTCACCCCGAGCTTCGCGTGCCCGTAGCACGCCTGGGGGCAAACTGATCGGTAACATCCAAGATGCCGCCCGCGCGCTGTCGAGCGCGGGCGGCATGCCCGCCCGCGGTCTATGCTGCGGCGATGGCTTGGCGCAGGATGGCGCGGCGCGCGGCTTCGGGCTGGCCGATGCCGAATTCGAGGACTTTGCCGGCCGACTCAGGGATGTTGCCCAAGTGCCGCTGCACCGCCAGCGCGTCGACTTCGGCGTCCTCGCTGGGCAGCGAGGTTTCCTCCAGCGAACCGAACAGCGTCAGCGAAACGATGCCTTCATCGTCGCTCAGGGCGCGGCCGCCCCAGACCTCCTGCGGCTCGCGCCCACCGGTACCGGCAGCTTCCAGCCGGCGCAGGTCGCCCAGCAGGGCGTCCCAGTCGGTGAGCGAAAGCGCGCCGCTCCGCACGGCCTCGCGCATGTCGAGGAATTCCTCGGCCAGCGTCGGATATCTCATTTCGGTACTGCCGAAGATCGTCAGCACGAAAACCCGATGCGCCCGCCCCTCGACCTGTCGCTGGCGGCACGCCAGCAGCCGCCGGGCGAGCGTGGGCCGGTGCAGTTCCGCGCCCGCGAAAAGCGTGATGAGCACCCGCTTGGTCGGCAGGAGCCGCCCCTCGTAACCGCCGAAGATGCAGACCTGAAACATTTCCGTCGCCCCCTGCACGGCTGCCGCGCCGCAGCTTGGCGGCAGCTCAACTTGTGGTGCAGGCGTCCCCACCTGCATCATAAGCTTATTCGCCGCCTGCCTGGCAAATATTCTCGCTGAACCGCGGAATCTGACGTAGAATGCGCTCGGCGCGAACCTGGAGAAGCGATCATGATGCTGCCCTTCCTGACCGAGATTATCTGGAACGAAAACACCATCGCGATCGTTTGCGTCTTTTCCGTGCCATTGGCGGCCATTCTGGGCACCATGTGGTACAAGGCCACCAAAGTCCGCTCGGAGAATGATCTGAAGCGCTCCATGGTCGAGCGCGGCATGTCGGCTCAGGACATCGAGCGCGTCATGCAATCCGGCCGGTCGTCGGAGCACTGAATCGGGTGCGACGATCAGGTTTCAGAGCAACCCCGCGCATATCGCCCACGAGCATCACCTTCTCAGCTCCGCGCGCACCTTCATCAGAATCTTACCGAGCCGGTTTTCACCTCGTCCCTCGTACACGCCCCAGACGCGGTCGCCCCAAGTGTTGCCCTCTTCCAGTTCCGCATCGCCCGTCGCCAGCAGCCGCTCGCGAAGTTCGGCGTGCTGCGTGAATTTATAGCGCACGCACTCTTCCATGACTGCGAACTTCACCTGCTCCCAATCCGGCCGCAGGGGCAGCGCCCGGCCGGCCGCTTTGGCGTCCGAGGGTGTCGCCAGTGCGGCAATTCGTTGGCGTTCGGCCGCGTCGAGCGATTTGGCCGCCTGATAGGCGTGCTCGACGCTGGGATACGTCAGTCCCTCGAACTGCACCTCGGCCGGCCAGAAGTTAGACAGGAAGCGGTAGGGGCCCTGAAACTCAGCAATCTTCGTCGCTGTGCGCGGCGTCACGCTTTCCCGCACGTGCTCCTCGGCGTCGGGATCGGGCTGCGTATTCGGCGTCGCGGGTCGGTTGCGCTGTGCGGGCTGCGGCAACGCGCAACTCGCAGCCATCAAAACCACGATCAGCGCGCATGGCGGAATGCGAGGCATGCGTGCATCATATCACGGGTCCCGATGTCCAGCGGCGCGCTGGAACAATGGTCAAGGAGCCAAGCATGGCGCAATCACCCGAGACATATCCGTACGCGACGCACCTGAATGAGTATTACGGAGCGTTGCAGGTGGTGGACGTGCCCGCGCTGGTCGCGGCCTGCACCGACCGCTGGTACAACCAAACTCTCTGCCGCGTGAACGAATCGGTGGTGCGTCTGGGCGTGGTGCAGGGCGAGTATCACTGGCACAAGCACGATCGGGACGATGAGTTCTTCTACGTGATTGAGGGCCGTTTCTTCATCGATCTGCAGGATCGCTCGGTGGAATTGGTGCCGCAGCAGGGTTTCGTCGTGCCGAAGGGAGTCATTCACCGCACGCGGGCGCCGCAGCGCGCCGTAATTCTGATGGTCGAAAACGCCGGCATCGTTCCGACGGGCGACTGAGGATGCGTATGGGCGCAGTCGTTCGGACGCAGACGGTTACGCGGATACAATCTCGTAAATGGACGACGCCTCTGAACAAAACGCCGAAGCCGACCCGCGCTTTCCCTCAGGCCCGTGGGTCGGCTTCTGGCTCCAGCGGCGGATGCCGGGCCGCAATCGCATGCGCGATCTGGTCCTGCGCTTTCGCAACTGCCGCGTTGACGGACATGGAACCGACTGCGTGGGCGCGTTCACTTTCGAAGGACAATACGACCTCTCCACCGCGCGCGTGAAGCTCCACAAGCGCTACGCGGGCGCGCACACCGTGCTGTACGAAGGCCAAAACGACGACGACGGCCGATGGGTCTGGGGCGTGTGGACGTTGCGCGAAGCGGCTGGTGTCGATCGCGGCGGCTTCCACATCTGGCCCAAGGGCCATCACGACCCATCTGCCCGCCAAGTTGCGGCCGCACACCCCGTTGAACTCGCCCCGCCCGAACCCGTGCCGGTGTGACAGCCGTGCGGCCTGCGGCGCGATTAGACCTGCACGGGCGTGCGCGCGAGTGTCCGCAGTTGCCGCGCGACCTTTTTCAGATCGGCGACGAACAGGCGGTACGGTTCCTCGCGATCCTGACCCTCGGGAATGCGTAAGAGCGACGAGGGATGTACCGTGGCCGTCAGCCACTGTGCCCACGCCGTCTTCAGCATCCGCCCGCGCTCTTTCGTCACGCGGAAGTCTTTGCCCAGCAGCGCTTGCGCGGCGCTAGCGCCGAGGCACACGATGATCTGCGGCCGGACCACGGCGATCTCCGCATCCAGCCAGGGCCGGCAGGCGTACATCTCGCGCGCGCTCGGCTTGGAATGCAGCCGCCGCTTGCCGCGCGGCTCCCACTTGAAATGCTTGACGGCGTTGGTGACGTATACCTCGTCACGCGGGATGCCAGCCTCGACCAGGGCCTTGTCGAGCAGCTTTCCAGCCGGTCCGACGAACGGCCGCCCGACGCGATCTTCGTAGTCGCCGGGAACCTCACCGACGAACATGACCGCGGCGTGCGCCGCGCCCTCGCCGAAGACTGTCTGCGTAGCGCGCTTGTACAGATCGCAGCCCTTGCAGTCGGCCGCGGCTTCACGCAGCGCCGGCAGCGTCATCCGCGCCGGCAGAAAATCGGCCGCGGTTACTTCCAAAACCTTCGCCATGACCGCTCTCCGCGCCGACCCCTCTAAACAAGCATAGGCGCCGCGTTCAAAACCGCGACCGTAAGGGAGCGTTTTGGAGCGTTCACGGCCATCACGCCCTAATTCGCTCGCTCACGCCCGCGGTTCTGAACGGCGACCGCATCCTCGCGATCAGCGCGTCGGTGGTCCCGGCGCGCCGGGATCTGAAAACCACAACTCGCGCACGGCCCGGCCCGCCTGCTCGAAGCGGCTGTTCTCATCCCCGCGGAAGAGTTCGTTGAAAACCGGCAGACCCGCGCGCTCCTCTGCAATCCACTCGCGCGCAAATGCGCCGCTACGGATTTCGTCCAGGATCTGCCGCAGCGCCGCGCGCGTTTGATCATTGATCAGGCGCGGTCCGCGGGTCAGGTCGCCATATTCGGCCGTATTGGAAATGCGCCGCCGCATTCCGGACAGCCCCTCGGCATAGATGAGGTCCACGATTTGCTTGAGTTCGTGCACGCATTCGATGTATGCCAGTTCCGGCTCGTAGCCAGCCGCAACGAGCGCTTCAAAAGCGGCTTTCATCAGCGCCGTCACCCCACCGCAGAGCACCACCTGCTCACCGAACAGGTCACACTCCGTTTCGGCGGCAAATGTCGTCTCCACGCAGCCGGCCCGCGTTGAACCAATCCCGGCCGCCCACGCCAGCGCGACCTTCAGTGCCGTTTCGGAAAAATCGGTTTCGACGGCCACCAGTGCCGGCAGTCCCCGACCGGCCACATACAGAGCGCGCAGCAGCGTGCCCGGTCCCTTCGGCGCCACCAGCACGCAATCAACGCCCGCCGGCGGTGAGATCAGCCCGAAGCGCACATTGAAGCCATGCGCAAAGCCCAGCGTCTGGCCGGCGCGCAGGATTGGTCCGATTTCCGCCTCGAAGACCGCCGCGGCCGATTCATCCGGCAGCGTAATGATCAGCACATCCGCGTCGCGGCTTGCTTGGGCGATCGGCACCGGCGCAAAATTATCCTGCCGCGCGTGGGTTTCGCCGGCGCCGCCCGCACGTTGTCCGATCAACACGCGGTAGCCCGAGTCGCGCAGATTGAGCGCGTGGGCGCGGCCCTGGTTGCCATATCCGATAATCGCCAGCGTCTTGCCCGCCAGCACCGTCCGATCCACGTCGCTTTCACGATAGACTCTCACAGCAGTTACCTCGTTGGTTTTTGTATCGGCCCCACTCTATCCGCGTCCGGCGTTCACTGTAAGAATGCCGGAATGATGTCTGCTCGGGTTGTATCGCGGTGCGAAGCGGAGTAAACCTGTTCGCCGGGCCTTTCCGATAAGCCGCGTATCAAGGCCGCTGAACTGCTCGCCGCGGCCGGAGGTGCAACATGACGGGTGAGATTTCGAGGCGAACCATTCTGGCGATTGTGGTGGCGGGCGGCTGCGCGCTGATGGCACCGGCGCAGGAGAAGCCGGCCGATCCGCCGACGGGCGGCAAATCACAGGACCGGCCGATTGGTCGGACGCTCCTTCTGAAACTCGCGCAGGACGTCTTCGGC
>DASXUA010000448.1:0-3789 GCA_036505095.1 Phycisphaerae bacterium | reverse complement strand
GCCGGACCAGACGAGGCCCCAATGCTGGCCGGCGACTTCAAAGCCGTCGCAATAGGGGCAGGGCACGATGGACGTGCCCCAGCTTTCGGCAAAGCCCGGAACATCAGGCATCTGGTCGGCGACGCCATAGCTCAGGATCAGACGACGCGCCCCAAAGCTTTCGCCATCGGAAGTGAGGACGTTGAAATCGTCGATGGCGCCGGAGACACTTTCGGCCCGGGCACTGACCAGCTTGATCGTGGGATAACGCGCCAGCTGCTGCCGCGCCTCGGCTAGGATGTCCAGCGGTGGCTTGTGATCGTGGCCGAGCAGGCCATGCGAGTGGCCGGCGAAGCGATTGCGCGGCAGGCCGGTATCGAGAACGGTGACCTTGCGGCGGGCACGGCCGAGCTGCAGGGCAGCGGCGAGGCCGGCAAAGCTGCCGCCGATGATGATGACGTCATCCATGGTAATGGGCTCCGTGTTGTGGATGAAGGGGGGTAGGCTGGGCTTGGCGCGCAATATCGTCCAGCGATACGCGCTCGAGACGGGCAGCGAGCAGGGCTTCGGCATCGGCGAGAAAATCGCCCATGACTGTATTGACCGACCGGACGATGCCGCATTCATCGAATGCGTCATTTGCGAACGACCAGCCATAAACGTTATGAAGCCGCGGCACGCGAACGTCCTGCCGTTGACCAAGGCCACCTCAACGAACCAAACCACGCGCCGCCCGCGACGGCGGCCCAATTGATGAGACCCGCGGCGACAAGTCCGACGCTTTGCGCCATGAAAACCTGCGAGAGCTCACTGCTCCAGCGCAACGCGAGCCAGCCGGCGAGCGCCGCAACTACAAGTCGCACCACGGCGCCGAGGAGCGGCCACAGCAGCCGGCCTGCGCCCTGCGACGCGAAGTAAAGTGACAACGCGAGGCCGAACATTCCGTAGAAGGGCCCCACGGTCCGCAGGTAGGTCCCTCCCGCCTCGAGCATCCGCGGATCAGTGTCGAAGAGGGAGAGCCATGCCGTCGGGAAGGCAGCGGCGCAAAGGCCGATTGCCTCGGTGAGGGTGAAGGCCATGGCAGCGCCGATCCATGCGGCGCGCAGCGCCCGCCCGCGCTCCCCCGCACCGATGCTCGTGCCGACGATCGCCACCAGCGGGGCGCCGAGGCCGAAGACGAGCGGCACCAGCAGATATTCGAGCCGCGCGCCGGTGCCGTAGCCCGCGATCGCGGCCGAGCCGAACTCACCGACGAACGCGGTACCGATGATGATGGTGAGATTCGTCGTGACTGTGACGAGCGCGGCGACCGCACCGACGCGGAGGATGTCGCGAAAGAGCGGCCAGCGGAATCGCACCGAGCGCAGCGACGGATGCAGCACGCTCCGTCCACCCCACAGGTAAGCGACAAACGCGACGCAACCCAGGACATAGTACGAAAGGAGCGCCACCGCGCCGCCCGCTATACCGAGCGCCGGGAACGGGCCCCAGCCGAAGATGAGGGCCGGCGACGCCGGCACGAGGATCACGACCCCGACGCAGGTGACGGCTGCGGGGAACGCCATGTTGCCCGTACCGCGCAGCACGGCGCCTAGCGAGTTGAAGAGCCATACCAGCACCGCGCCGGCAAAAACCCAGTTCGAGTACGTCAGCGCAGCTTCGAGCGCACGACCGCTTCCACCCATCGCCTGATAGATCCAGCGTCCGCCGCCGCCTACACCGATGGTAAAGGCCGCGCCCAGGCCGAGCGCGATGACCAGGGCATGTAATGCCAACGCGTTCGCATCGGCGCGGCGCCCGGCGCCCAACGCCCGCGCGATTGACGAGGCGATGCCGCCGCCCATCGCGCCGGCGGACATCATCTGCATCAGCATCACGACCGGGAAAACCAGCGCGACGCCGGCAAGCGCATCGGTGCCAAGCTTGCCGATGAAGTAGGTTTCCACGAGGCCTGCGGCGGCCTGCGCCAGCATGACCAGCATGTTCGGGATTGCGAGTCGCAGCAGCGTGGAGGCGATCGGCGCCTCGAGCAGGACACGGGTACGAGGGTCCATTTATATGATGATCGTCATATTGGAGGTCAAAAAAAACTAGCCCACGGCCGTGCGAACCAGCTCGCGTGCTGCCTTGCGGATGCTGCGGGAAAGCTGCGCATCGTCCACCGCGCGCGCCAAGACTACGGACCCGACCAGGGTCGCAGCGATAGCCATCGCCTTATCGTGAGCTGCGCTCCTGCCCCATTCGGGGAATTGGCGCTCGATCAGGCCGATGAAGTCCTTGATGCGCCGGCTCGCCGCACGGCGCACATCCGCTTGCTGGCGCGGCACTTCGCTCCCTGCCGCAGCGATGGCGCAGCCCTGCTCCGGAGCCGCCACGTGCCCGTCGGAAAGATAGGCGTCGACGAGCGCCATGAGCTCCTGGCCCGGCTTCGCCGCCGCGATCGCTCGGGTGAGTTGCTCGCTCGATTCCGCACCTGCCTGGTCGGCGGCCGCCGCCAGCAGCGCGTCGCGCGACTCGAAGTGCGCATAGAACCCGCCGTGCGTGAGCCCGGCCTCCTTCATCACGTCGGCGACCCCGACCCCTTCGTAGCCGTGCTTGCGTATGGCGCGCGCCGCCGCACGCAGGATCCGCTCGCGGGTTTCCTCCTTCTTGGAGCCGGCCTTGATAGCCATATGACGTTCATCATATTCGCAACCACAGCGCCTGTCAAGCGCCACCCGGAAACCGTCCGCGTACTGGCTGGAGAGGCTGCGCGGCCCCGGGTCGAGGCGGGGGTACCGGTTACGACCAGCTCCAACTCGCATCGTGTCGATGCCGCACCAGGAATATCGGGTCATAGCCCGGATCGTCGATCCAGCGCCGAAGCTGTTCCATAGCGCGGCGCAGTGCTTCGCAGCGTCCAGCAGGCGTCCGAGTGAAAGCGGGCGATCGCGCGCCGACCATCCTTTGAACGCGCGTCAATGAGAAACGGGACCGGCGTACCGTTTATCCAGCGGTAATCACGCAGCACCCAGTCGTAATCGTGCCGCTCGCCGCGGCGGCGATAAGTACGAGACATGACGAAGCCTCCTTTCAGGAATAGCTACGTCATGCGTTCGCCCCTTTCTTCTCCGATTCGTCCAGCGCGACGCTGTTGGCGACAGAAAGCCTTACGGTCTCTATTTCGCTTCCTTCTGCGCTCCGCCAAGACGCTCGGCAAGGTCCTGCATCTCTTCCTGGGCGCGCACGATCTCCTCGAGGGAAAGCGCGGCCCAGCGGCGGAGCTGCTCCCGCTGCGCGCCTTCCCAGGTGGTCAGGCTCCAGTCGATCGATTTGTCGTCACTTCGCGCCATTGAGCAGCTTCTGCAAGTACTCGATGTCGATCTTATCCTGCGGCCGGCCCGCCAACTGCTTCATCCGGATCAACGTCGGAATCGACACGAACCGCACTTCGACCGGCCCGAGCGGTTTTACCAGCGCGCGGCCATACTCCGCATCGAAGTCGAATGGCTCGGTGACGAACACGTCCACCGATGTGTCCTTGTGCTGTTCGGACCAGAAGCTCAGGACGGTCATGCGCTTTTCAACAATCCATGCAGCGCGTTTCCCGGCATCAGCGAAGTCCGCTGCGCCGATAGGCACGATCGGACGATAGCCGATTCCGGCGAGAGCGGAGAATGCCGATGCGATGTTCTCGGGCAACAGCTGCAGCACGAGGTCCACGTCGCGAGTGAAGCGCAAGTACCCATGCGCGTTCACGGCGAGGCCGCCCGCCACGAGATAGCGCACGCCGGCACGGTCAAGCGCGCGGACCAGGGCATCGAAGCTGCC
>DASXUA010000447.1:0-6437 GCA_036505095.1 Phycisphaerae bacterium | reverse complement strand
GCGCGATCGCGGTCAGCTTCTGCCCGATCTCGATCGCCCGGTCGAGGTCGCCCTTCTCATACGCCGCGATCATGTCGCGGCTCAGCCTGCGCGGATCCTCCTCCGTCTGTGCCTGAGCCGGAATAACCAGCACCCCCGCGATCAGTGCCAGTTGCAGCATCGAAATGCGACCTTCTTTCCCGATCCACATGGCTGTTCCTCTCTAACCCGTCGTTTCCGCCGCGGTGGCCCCCGCGAGTATTCAGTCCCTCGCTGAAAACTATCGATCTACGGCATGAATCGCGGCTTCTTCCGGGCTCATGGCGACAATGGGTCCGATCTTGCGGAGTTCGTCGGCCGTAAGCTGCTTGCGCAGGATCCCCTCCCACAAGCGCTTCTGGCGCTTGTCGTCATCCATTCCGGAAAACGTACTGCTGATGATGAAACCGGTTACGCGGCCAGTCTCGCGCACGTATTCCAGGTGGTGCTCGAATCGTGTCAGTTCGTTCTTGAGGATCTTCACGACCTTGTTGAGAATCGCTGCCATGCCGTCAGGCCCTGCTTATGAACGCTTGCGGCTGCCTCGAGCAAGACGCGCGCGTTGGTCTTTAGAATCCCTTGTGGTCCACCTTTGACGCCTCGCGCGCGACCCGTCGCGCAGGTACCCGAGCATTCCGTCCTCCGAGAGATAGCGCATGCCATTGTACCAGCGCGCCGCAAGGATATTCCACTGATCGCGGAGCGGCGGCGACGTCAGCGCATCTTGTAAGCTGGTCGGGCAGCGCTTTAGCCACTGGGTCAAGTCGTGCCGCGCATCGTGCCGCGGGTCGTGCCGCCCGACGATGGCCTGCAGAACGCATTCCACCGCCAGGCCAGACAGATACATGCCGATCACCCATTGCCCGTTATGAACCGCCGACCTGGCGTCCATGATGCGCTCGATGGACGCTTTGAGCAGCACCCGCGAATCGTGCGCCAATTTTGTGTGGGAAAGAGGTGGCATCCAGCAGACTTATTTCAACCCGCCCAGCGTCACGCCTCCGCCGCCTTTGTGCGGGCAGCGGGTTGTGTTGATGCAGCCATCGGGCAGGCGCAGGCGTTCGACGGGCTGGCCGCCGATGATGTGCGATTCGACGATCTCCTCGACGTCTTCTGGTTTGACGAATCCGTACCAGACCTGCTCGGGATAGACCACAACCGTCGGCCCGTGCTCGCACTGATCCAGGCACAGGCTCTGATTGGCCCGCACGCGGCCCTTCAGCCCGCGGGCTTCGAGGGCCTGCTTGAATCGCTCGCGAATCAGTGCCGACCCTTTGGCGCTGCAACAGCCGCGCACATGCCCCGGCTCGCGCTCGTTCACGCAAACAAAAATGTGTCGCTCAAACTTCGGCATACGTTCTCCGACGACGCCACTCAGAACCCCCCACAGGCTGCCCGCCGGTCTGTTGGGCGGGCCAGTGGGCGGGTGACATCGCGCGCTTATGGCGTGCGCAAGTCACCCCGCCCTCGCGGGCGGGGTTCTGACCACTCACTCAACACTCACCACTCACCAGTTCCGCCACAGGCCGCGCCGCTCGCACTCCCACGCGATGCCCGCCGCCCCGACCACCCCGGCATCGTTGCCTAGTTCGGCGATTGCAATTTCGGGGATATCGTCGAGCAGCTTCCAGCGTAACGCCATGTAGTGCTTCTTAACGGCCTCGACCAAAAATGCCCCGGCCTTACTCATCCCGCCGGCCAGCACGACCTTCGCCGGGTTGAACGCGTGTTGAATGTTCACGCAGCCGATCGCCAGGTAATAGCAGGCTTCGTCCCAGATCCGCAGCGCAAGCGGGTCGCCGCTCTTGGCGGCTGCGGCCACCTCGGAGCCGCCGATGACCGCGCCTGCCCGCACCATCGGCTCCAGACTGCTGCTCGCGCCCGCGCGCACTTCATCGGCCACGCGCCGCCCCACGCCGGCCGACGACGCATATTGCTCGAGGCATCCGTGCTGTCCGCAACCGCATAAGCGTCCGCCGGGCTGCACGATCATATGTCCCAACTCGCCAGCGTTATCAAAATGACCGCGAACGAGCGCTCCGTCGACGATCACGCCTGATCCGACGCCGGTTCCCAGCGTCAGCATCACCATATCGCGGCAGCCGCGGCCGGCCCCGTTCCAGAATTCTCCGAAAGCCGCCGCGTTGGCATCGTTGTCCAGCACGGCGCGCAACCCGGTGCGCTGTGCGATTCCCGCCGCCAGGCGCACGTTCACAAAGCCCGGCAGGTTGGCGGCCTTGTAGATCATCCCTTCGCGATGCGTCAGCGGCCCGGGTGATCCGATGCCGGCCCCCACGACGTCCGTTGGCGACGCCCGCGCGCCGGCGATCGCCTCCTGCGCCAGCCGCGCCATGTCGTCCATCACCGCGTCGGGCCCGCGCTCCGCGCCGGTCGGCGCCGACAGCTTGGAGACAATCTCGCCCACCGTCGTGACCAGCGCGACCTTGATGTTGGTCCCGCCCAGATCGATCCCAACCGCATACTTCGCCGGCATCAGTTTTCCTTTTGTCACGTGCTGCGGTCATTCTCGGAACCCCCCACGCCAGTGGGGGGTGATGCTCGCGCGCGCAAGGACACAGCGTGCGGATGTCACCCCACCCTTGCGGGCGGGGTTCTGACTATCGGCGGCAGACTAACGGTCTGCACGGACAAGATCGGCCCGCCGCTGCCTGACAGCCCGCGCAGCTCGTCCAGCACGTTCGGCGGCGCCGGCTCGTCCAGCTTCAGCAACATCAGTGCCGTGGATGCGCGCCGCGAAAGCGTCATATCGGCGATGTTGAGCTGCTGCCGGCCGAACAGCGTGCCCACCAGCCCGATCACGCCCGGTCGGTCATCGTTGAAGATCAGCACCAGCGGCCCCTCTGGAACCATTTCCATCCGATATTCATCGATCGCCAGAATGCGCGGCAGCCCATCGATGAACACCGTACCCTCCACGGCATGCGCGCAATCCCGCCCGCCGACGCCAATCATCATTGAATCCGTGTAGTTCCCGGCCGCCGAACGGTTGACATGTTCGAGCGCGATGCCGCGGCTGCGCGCGTGAATCTCCGCATTCACCAGATTGAGCCGCGCCGACAGGTGCGGACTGAGCAAATCGACGACCGCCTGCCGCGCCAGCGTCGAAGTCAACCGCTCCAGAGATTCCCCGTAGGTCGTGACGCGAATGCGCTCGATCCCCGTTCCACAGAACGACGACAACAACGTCGCCATGCGGCTGCACAGATCGAGGTATGCCCGGTCGCGCGGCGACAGGTGCGCCGGCAAGCCGGTGAGGTTGACGGCCCAGCGGATTTGTCCGCGCAAAAGATAATCGAGCAGGGCCTCGACGGCATCGACCGAGACTGCCGTCTGCGCTTCCTCGGTGGAGGCACCCAGATGCGGCGTAAGCACGATATTCTTGGCGCTCAGGAGCGGATTGCCGCTCGGCGGCTCTTTGCTGAACACATCCACGGCCGCGCCGCCCAATCGGCCTACGTTCAGCGCCACCGCCAGCGCCGCCTCATCCACCAGCTCACCGCGCGCACAGTTGACGAGCACCGCGGTCGGTTTCATCAGCGCCAATTCCTTCGCCCCGATCAGGCCCCGCGTCTGAGGTGAGAGCGTTGCGTGGAGGCTCATGCAGTCGACCTGCCGCAAGACGTTGGCCAACTCCGGCAGCACGCTGACGCGCCCCTCGAGCACCGCTGACTCCTGCACGAACGGGTCGTAGGCCACCACTTGCATCTCAAACGCCAATGCCCGCAGCGCCACCGCGCGTCCCACCCGTCCCAGCCCGACCAGGCCCAGCACTTGGCCCGCCAATTGATGTCCGATGAACGCGTTCCGCTGCCATTGTCCCGCCAACACGTGCGCGTGTGCGAATGGGATGCGGCGGTAGACTGCCAGAATCATGGCCAGCGTGTGCTCGGCCGTGGAAATCGTGTTGGCATCGGGCGTATTCAGGACGAGGATTCCGGCCGCCGTGGCCGCATCGACATCGACGTTGTCCACGCCTACGCCGGCGCGCGCGATCGCACGCAGCCGCCCGGCCGACGCCAGCACCTCGCGCGTCACCTGCACACCCGAACGGATGATCAGTGCGTCATACGCGCCGACTTCTTTGGCCAACTGTGCTGGCGAAAGCCCGAGGCGCACGTCAAGGCTCACTTCGGGCGCGGCGCGCAGCCGCTCTACTCCCGCCTCGGCCAATTTGTCAGCCACCAAGATCCGCATGGAGCAAACCCTTGTCCGGGAGGGCAAGCCTCGTGCCGGGCGGGCAAGCCTCCTGCCGGGCGGGCGAGGCTCCTGCCGAGCCGGCTCGCCGGGAGGCTCACCCTCCCGTCAGGCAAACACGACTCCCGCGTAGCCGACCGAATCCTCGCCTTCGCATTCCGCCGACAGCACTTCGGCACTGGAGGTGTGCTCGAGCAGCACCGCGCGCGTCGCACCGAGCGCCGCCACCGCCGCCATCGTCGCCGCGATCGCTCCACCGCCGCACGCGCTGCGATCCTGCACCGACGTGCTGAGCGCCCCGCTCGCGTCCAGCGTCAGCACTTTCCTCAACAGCGCCGCATCGTTCACCTCTTTCGCCCAGCGATTGGCCTGCGCCCCGGTCCCCTGCGGCGTGAACTGGTAGCGCGGGCCATAATGCGTCAGATCGCTGGAGCCGATGACCACCGCGTCATAACGATAACTCTCCAACGTGCGCGCCACGGCTTTGCCGACCTCCTCCGCCTGCGCGCTGGGCGGCACCAGGATCGGCAGCAACTGGCATTCCGGCAGCAAGTGTTGAATGAACGGAACCACGACTTCGATCGAATGCTCGGCCTCATGCGCGTATGGATCGCCCACGATCAGATTCGTATGTCCCAGCACGCGCTCGGCCAGTCGCGCGTCGATCTTGATTCGTCCCAGCGGCGAATCCCACGCACCGGATGCGAACAGCGCCGCCTGCCGACCGCGCGCCCGGTGCATGGCCCCGAATACTACCACGACCGCCGGCCGCACCGCCGCGACGCGCGCCAACACGCGCGCCGCCACGCGTCCGCTGAACATCCAGCCAGCATGCGGGACCAGCCCTCCGAAAACCCGGCCGCCGACGTCTTGGGTCGATCCGGCCTCGGCCAGGTAGTGCGCTACCTGCCGTTCACATTCGCCCTGCGTCGCGCCGTAGAACGCCCCCGCCACGACCGGCTCACGGATCATCACGACGCAAGTCTCCCTGTCTTCAAAGGTTACATATGCCTCACCGAGCATACCACGCGGCGCTCCCGCCAGCCAAGTCCGGCGCCGCCGCGGCGCGCCGCATGCCAGCCGTGGCACGCATTGCTTTCGCCGGCGCGGCTGAGTAGCTTCCTCTGCCTTGTCGACGCGGCGGCGGCCTGACGTGCCGGTCGCGGCGCGCGGTATTCTTTCGGCACGTTTGGAGAATGTTCATGAAGCGTCGTGCAGTTGTGCGGAACACGGTGTTGGCTGCGCTGGGGATCGTCGCCGTCGGATTGATCGCCTGGCCGGTCTATGCCCATTGCGGTGTGTGCGCCGGCAGCGCCAAGGACATGGTCGCCGCCATGGATGGGGGCAAGACTACTCTCGCCAAGGTCATTCCGACCGCCGAGGCCAGCAGCAAGGGCCGCGCGGTGAAGGCCACCTGCTACATGGAGGGCAAGAACATGGAGTATCATGTGTATTGCCTGGTCGGCGACATGCTCAAACGCGTCGAGCTGGACAGCACCGGCAAGGTGACCGAGAGCGAGGACGTCAAGACCATCGCGGACGCGGGCGATCACGACGAGAAGCACGAGCACAAGGAGGGGATCAAGAAGTAAGCAGCTTCCAACCGCTGTGGCACGACTCCTCCTATTACCGCTGTGCCACAGCTTTTTCTCAACGCTGTGGCACGGCCACCGGTATCGCTGGGCTGTGCCACAGCCCTCCTTCGATCCGTTGTAGCGCAGGCGTCCCGCCTGCACCGTACCGCAGGCCTCGAGTGGACTCAGAGGGACTGAGGAACTGAGGGATTCTTTGATCTGGATTTCCTCAGAGCCTCACGTCTCTGAGTCCCCTGCGCAGCGGTGGCGACCACGCCATGCATCCGCCGCACGCAGCCGCAGCGCACCCCTTCGGGGTTGCGGCTAAACGTCGCGCGGCCACTCATTTCGTCTGCGGTCGGTGCCGCAACTCGGCCGATGGATGAGAGTAGAATCACGGGAAGCTCTCTCGCCCGGGGGCCGCATGAACCGCCTTTCACGCAGCGTGATCGTACTCGTGGCCGTCCTGTTGGCCGGCGGGATTGGCGGTTACCGCCTGCGCCACCAGCGCGAGATCGAACGGCTGACCGAGTACAACCGCCAGGCTGAAGAGCAGCGCCGCATCCTGCAGGAGATGGTCGGCCGCCTCAGCGCCGAGCGCCGCGTGGCCGACATCTACGTCCTGGAACA